>PXCK01000009.1 GCA_003566635.1 Balneolia bacterium
CAATTATAAGGGTAATTATTACGCAGATTGCCTGGAGTTTTAAAAACTATCACGTATTCAAATCCAATGTCAACACAGGTAAAACTTAAGCGGCTGCCTGCAAAAGGCACTATAGGAATTTTTGGACCATCAACCCCGGCAGAGGTAGATAGGTTGGAAAGGGGTATTAAATACGTAGAGGGGCTGGGCTACAGGGTAAAATTAGGCAAAACCTGCAAAAGTGGATTGGATTATCTAACAGCTTTAGGAAAAGATAGAGCCGATGACTTGCACAATTTAATTGATGACAAACAAGTTGATGCCATTTTCTGCTTAAGAGGTGGATTCGGCGCTGTAATGATGCTGCCTTTTTTAGATTTTAAAAAAATCTTCCAATCAAGAAAAATGATTGTGGGTTTTAGTGATGTTACTGCTTTGCAATGGGCATTGATAAAAAAGGCAAATTATCCATCTGTTTCAGCAGGTATGATTGCAACCGATATGGCTAAAATTACTGTCGAACCCGAATTTGAATCTGCTTTCTGGCAAATGATTGAGCATGGCACTGTTGACTATACCGTAGATTTTGATGCCGGCCAGGAAGAAAAAGTGCAGGGGTGGTCTTTACCTGGGACCATGTCGGTAGCAGCTATGCTTTTTGGCTCTGAATATTTTCCATCAACCAATGGGGCAATTATGATTTTGGAAGATGTAGATGAACCCCGGCATAAAGTGGAGGCCTATCTCAATCAATTTAGACTAAGTGGTAGTTTAGATAATATAAATGCACTATTACTGGGCGCTTTTTCACCGGCCAAAGTTGAGCAATATCCTGCAGTACCAACTCTCGAAACAGTTTTTGACCGAACGTTAGCTTCACTAAAAGCACCCATTATTAAAAATGTGCCATATGGGCATATTCCCGGGAAAATTTCTTTACCTGTTGGGGCATCTTTATCCGTATCTTTGGGCACCACTTGCAGGATACAATCATTAGAATCTATCTTTGACCGTTGAAGCCAAAAATAGTTGTATTTGCATCGGGTAGTGGCTCCAACTTTAAAGCCATAGCCGAAGCCATACATAACCAAACTTTAGATGCGCAAATAGTTGGTTTAATATATAACCGACCTGAAATTGGTGCCTTAAAAATTGCCAAAAATTTTGGAATTCCAACATACTATCTTAATGATAAGGACTTCCCAAATTATGAGGAATATGAGCTTAGGCTTCTAAATATTCTCAAGACTTTAAAGCCCGATTTGATTGCTTTGGCAGGATACCTTCGAAAAATCCCAAAATCCGTAACAAATCAGTACACCAACCAAATTCTTAATATACATCCTTCATTGCTCCCAAAATACGGTGGCGCCGGCTATTATGGCATAAAGGTGCACGAGGCTGTGATACAAAATGATGAAAAGGAAAGCGGATGTACGGTTCACTTGGTGAACGAAGCTTATGATGAAGGAGCAATCATAGAGCAGGTAAAAGTTCCGGTAATGGCTGACGACACTCCTGAAATTTTGGCAAAGCGTGTTTTGAAAGAAGAGCATCAATTATATCCCAAAGTCATAAAAAATTATTTAACCCAAATTCTAAAAAAATCGTGAGTGTTTCAGAACCTCAGCAGTTTCGCAAGAAACCTATTAAAATAAAAAGAGCCTTAATATCGGTATTTGATAAGACAGGACTTATTGAGCTTGCAAAAGGCCTTCATTCTCTTGGAATTGAAATTATATCAACCGGTGGTAGCTTTAGAGCCGTTCAAAACGCCGGAATTCCCGTAACAGCTGTAAACGATGTTACTAATTTCCCGGAGATTTTAGAGGGGCGGGTAAAAACCTTGCATCCGGCTATTCACGGTGGAATTTTGGGGCGCCCGGGCTATGAAGCAGATCTTGAGCAACTGAATCAAAATGATATTTCTCCAATTGAATTAGTCGTTTGTAATCTCTATCCGTTTCAGGAAATAATTGCTAAAGAGGGGGTTACTGATGAAAAGGCTTACGAAAATATTGATATTGGCGGACCGGCCATGATACGGGCGGCTGCTAAAAATGTAGATTATGTTACGGTACTGGGGTCTCCTTCTGATTATGCCGATTTAATTACAGAACTCTTACAAAATGACGGTCGGGTTTCTTATGATTCACGCAGAAAACTATCGGCCAAAGCATTTCAGCAAACAGCAGCTTATGATGCGGCAATCAGTAGATATTTAAACATATCAAACATCGCTGATGAACATCATCCGAAAGAACTAAACATCAATCTTGGTTTGAATGATGTACTACGATATGGTGAAAACCCACATCAATCGGCATCGGTTTATGGTTCACAAAATGATTTTATCGATTGTATTCATGGCAAGCAGCTCAGCTACAACAACTATCTCGATTTAGACGCTGCTCTTCATATAATGGCCGATTTTAAGCATGATGAGCCGACGGTTGCCATCATCAAGCACACATTGCCGTGTGGAGTTGCAACGGCATCAACATTAAAGCAGGCCTGGGATAATGCTTTTGCAACCGATACGATGAGTCCGTTTGGTGGAATTGTAGTTGCAAACCATACCCTCGATTTGGAAACAGCTAAAGAGATAGATTCCATATTTACGGAAATTATCGTTGCTCCAGCTTTTAGTGATGATGCTCTTGAATTACTTAGAAAGAAAGCTAACAGGAGGTTAGTACTTTTTTCAAAACTACCGGACTCCGAGTTCCAAATGCGTTACAGAAGCATTTTTGGAGGGGTATTGAGCCAACAGCCTGACTCATTTGAAATTGATGTAGAATCGTTCAAATGTGTATCTAAGCGTAAGCCTACCAATGCAGAATTAAATGATATGATATTTGCATGGAAGGTAGTAAAAAGAGTAAATTCCAATGCTATAGTATTTGCTAAAGATAAACGTACACTTGGAATTGGTTCCGGTCAGCCAAGTCGTATTGATTCTTCCGAAATTGCTGTATCTAAAGCTGATAAATTTGGTCTTGATTTAACAAACTCAGTTATTGCATCCGATGCATTTTTCCCTTTTGCGGATGGTGTTGAAGCTGCAGCAAAAGCCGGTGCTCGTATTGTTATTCAACCGGGTGGCAGTGTTCGGGATGAAGAAGTAATTGCTATGGCAGACAAATACAATATGACCATGATTTTTACCGGTCAAAGACATTTTAAACATTAATATCAAAATATCGGGTTATCTTTCAGATTAGATTTTATTATACCTCGCTCCTAATATGGAAAAAGAATTGACAAACGATCAGAAAACTAAAAAAAATAATAAGCCGGGCGGTTTATTCGATTGGCTTTATACAGATATAGCTATTGACCTCGGGACTGCAAACACTTTGATTTACGCCCGAGGAAAAGGCATTGTGCTTAACGAACCTTCTATTGTAGCGTTAGACCAAAATAACGAAGTTGTTGCAATCGGTCATGAAGCACGCTTAATGCACGAAAAAACACACAGAAATATTAGAACGGTTCGACCGCTAAGAGATGGTGTGATTGCAGACTTTGAAGTTGCAGAACACATGATTCGTGGAATGATTAAAAAAGTAAAGAAGAATTGGTATTCTACAACCCGTAAAATGGTAGTATGTGTACCTAGTGGAATTACGGAAGTTGAAAAAAGAGCTGTGCGTGATTCCGCCGAGCGTGCAGGTGCAAAAGAGGTTTATTTGGTAGATGAACCTATGGCTGCTGCAATTGGTATTGGGCTTGATGTTCATGAGCCGGTTGGTAATATGATTGTAGATATTGGTGGTGGTACTACAGAAATTGCAGTTATTGCATTATCGGGTATCGTTTATTCACAGTCTGTACGCCTTGGTGGAGACGAATTTAATGATGATATTATCAATTATTTCCGTAGAAACCATAACTTGCTTATTGGAGAAAGAACTGCCGAAGAAGTAAAATGCTTGCTTGGTTCAGCTACACCTCTCGATGAAGAAATTGAAATGGCAGCGAAGGGTAGAGATTTAATTAACGGTGTACCGAGAACAAGAAATGTAACTTCTCGTGATGTACGTGAGGCGCTTTCTGAATCTGTTAATACGGTAGTAGAATCTGTTACCAAGTCACTTGAGCAAACACCTCCCGAACTCTCGGCCGATATTTTAGATCGTGGTATTATGTTAACTGGTGGTGGTGCTTTACTACGTAATCTAGATGTGCTAATTATGGAAACAACCGATCTCCCGGTTCATATAGCAGAAGATCCACTAACTGCTGTAGTAAGAGGCACAGGTGCGATTTTAGAAGATCTTGAGTACTACAAAAGCGTTCTTACATAAGGATAAAATAATTTAATGAGAATTCTATTTGTCAATGTTGGAGAAATCCGTGATTACCTGTTGACTGGTGGAATTCTGCTTGTAGCATTTTTTTTAATACTTGCCCGCCAGGACGATGCTTTTCAAAACATCAGAAAGGCATCCATTTGGGTAATCAGCACAATTGAAAAACCTCTTGCCAATGTTCGAATCTATCGAACAGCAATTAGTACTAATAGTTCTCTCCAACAACAAAATATTCTACTTCAGGATGAAGTGAATCGGCTACGGACTCTTAGGGATGAAAATGAGTCTTTAAGAAGTCTTTTAGGCTTAATGAATACAATTGAGTATGAGCTTCTCCCAACAATTATTATTAATAAGAACCTTACGGGTATTAATAATTTTATGATTGTGAATGTTGGAAACAGAGATGGCGTACAACCGGGTATGCCTTTAATAAATGCTGATGGATTATTGGGAATCGTTTCACATGTCGGTAGTAGAAATAGTACCGTGATACCATTTTACAACAGGCAATTTCGGGTTAGTGCACGAGTTGAAGATAGCCGTGCGTTTGGCATTGTATCATGGGAATCACCAAGAATGGATGAGTTAACCCTTAATTTTGTGCCACAAACGGTAGAAGTTAACCCGGGTGAACGTGTTTTTACATCAGGTGCCAGCAATCAATTACCACCCTATATACCAATAGGCATAGTAGAAAGAACAGAGCCTGATCCTGGTAAAGAAACACAACGAATTTTTGTTCAACCTTTTGCCAATTTATCTACGGCTGTTGAAGCACATGTTATGCTTTTTTATCCTGAGGCAGAAGTAGACTCACTTATTAGCAGGTTAATTGTTCGATGAGTTTAGGAAAATATCTTGGGAGAGACTTACTAACAGGTTTTGTTTTTTTGTTGATTCAAGCTTCGCTAATAAGGCACCTTGTTATTTGGAATCTTGAGACAGACATCGTTTTTGTTTTTTTCTTATGGTTGGCCACTGTTAGAGAGCGTACACATGTATTGGTCGTAACAGCTGTAGTAGCACTTTTCGCTGATATATTGTTTGATACTTGGGGGATAAGGCTATTTTCAGCCACTTTTGTAATGTTAATATTTCACAGTTTTTTGTTTGACCCAAACGAGCAAAAACTAAGCTCCGGTAGTTTATTTACGTTAATTTTCGTTATATCTTTAGTTTATACATTAATATTTCTACTTCTTGCTTCGTTTAGCGGTATGTTTTTAATGGATATTTCTTTTTTTGCATATTGGATAGGTGGAAGCGTTTATTTAGCGTTAACTGCATTCATCCTCTATATTTTAAAGCCTGAGTAATTTCGTGGACGACAACCGCAGAACAAATATCAAAGTTGTTTTTATTACCATACAAGTGGTATTGGTCTTTGTATTTTTGATTTTTTTTGGCAGACTTATTCAGCTTCAGGTTCTGAATTATGATAAATACACACCTATAAGTGAGCGAAATAGTATCAGGCAGGAAGTTGTCAATCCCGCAAGAGGATTGATAATAGATCGGAATGGAAATTTATTGGTAAGTAACGAACCCTCCTTTACCATTACCATTACTCCTATGGATTTCAACATGGAATCTATACCTCTACTTGCCAATATAACCGGTTTAGAGATAGATGAAGTTGAAGAAAGAGTAATGACAGCTCGTCGATACTCAAGATTTAGAACTTCACGCTTATTTACGGATGTAAGTTTTGAAGTATTTTCAAACATACAGGAAAATATCTGGCAACTTCCTGGTATAGGTCATGAAGTGGAAGGTAAAAGAAGCTATCCATCCGGTGCGCGTCTTGCTCATGCAATGGGATATCTGGCTGAAGTGACACGAGAAGAATTACAAAACTCAGATCGGTATCGATTAGGAGATAGGATAGGCCGTTCCGGGTTAGAGCGCTCCTATGAACCGTTTTTAAGGGGACAAAGTGGAAACCGTTTAATAACAGTTGATGCCCGCGGACAAGCGCTTGGTCCATTTGATGGTGGTTTTCAGGATTTAAACCCTGAACGTGGTACGGATGTGTTTACAACTATTGATGCCGATCTTCAAAAATTAGCTGAAAAGCTTTTAGTTGGAAAATCCGGCGGGGTTGTAGCTTTGGATCCAAACACAGGTGGTATTCTTGCCATTGCAAGTGCCCCTGACTTTGAGATTGAAAGACTTTCGGGTAGGTTAGACCGAAGTTACTGGGCAGATGTAAATAGTAATCCCGATCGCCCCTTGTTCAATAGGTCTGTTTCAAGTGTTCAGCCACCGGGATCTACACTAAAGCCAATTATGGGTTTAATTGGTCTGGAAACCGGTATTATCACGCCGGAAACAAGAGTTTATTGCTCGGGTGGCTATCAAAGGGGGCGTTTTTACCGGTGCTTAAGGGTTCACGGTCATCAAACTGTTGCTCAGGCAATAGAGACCTCCTGTAATACATTTTTCTACGCACTCATTGATCAACTTGTGAACCGCTTTGGGTTAAATAAGTGGGCAGAAATGTTGCGAAGTTTTGGAATTGGAGAAATGAATGGAATTGATATTCCGGGTGAAAATCGTGGGCTTGTACCTGATAGTTCCTGGTATGACCGTAACTTTGGAGTTAGACGCTGGGGTTTAGGTGATTTAATTAGCCTCGGAATTGGCCAGGGTGCTATGGGGTCTTCACCTCTACAAATGGCAGTTTCCACTGCTGCTTTAGTAAATGGTGGTTATAGAGTAGAGCCACATATAGTTTCGTCTTTACGCTATGAAGACGGGAGTACCGAGTTTTTCCCAAGAGAAAGACAGCGCATTCCTTGGTTTAACAGAGATCATTTAGCATCTATACATACAGGGATGAGGCGTTCTATTACAGAAACCAACTCGGGGAATTATTTTGCAAATGTTAGAGATGTAGAAATTGCAGGAAAAACCGGAACAGCTCAAAACCCACACGGGCAAAATCATGGTTGGTTTATTAGTTACGCTCCTGCTGATGATCCTCAGGTTGTGATAGCTGTATTATTGGAAGGTGCTGGCTATGGTTCTGTTTCTGCAGCTCCGCTTGCAAGCTTGATGTTTGAGCAATATTTTCTTGGAGAAATAAGACGAAATCATATTTTAGACCATGTGCTGAATTTCACCCCGGCACCATTTAATCCAAACTGATGAAGTGGTATCAAAGATTCGACTGGATTATTTTTCTCTCATGGCTTGGATTATCGCTTATTGGGCTGGTTGCAATTTATTCAGCAACACAGGGCCCTATGCATGCAGATACTTTTATAGCCGGCAATTTTATTCGTCAGGTTATTCATGTTGGGCTTGGAGTTTTACTAATTGTACTCATACAACTTACAGCACCCCAAAGTTTTCAAAACATAGCCTATTTACTTTATGTAGCATGTTTGTTTATTTCGGTACTGACTATTTTCTTTGGTATTGAAGTTGGTGGTGAGCGAAACTGGCTAAATATTGGTGGTTTTCGTTTACAGATTAGTGAGTTTATGAAAACGGCTACCGTTCTCGCATTGGCTGCTTATTTAACGAGTAACCGTAACACTACTGCGCGTGATTTTAAAACTATATTCATGATTGGTTTTTTTATTACGCTTCCGGTAGGCTTAATCACTTTAATGGGAGATACAGGAACCTCATTAATTTACATAGCCATTGTCCCTATTATTTTATTTTGGTCGGGTTTGCCATATGGTATCTCTTTACTCATTATTGCTCCGGCTTTACTAGCTTATTTTAGTGTCGTGAATTGGGTAGTAGCTTTAGTTTTAGCGATTATCATTCCTATTTTAATTTATGCTCTTGAACGAAAGCCAATACTAACCTTCTTTTCCTTTGCGACCTGTCTTTTAGTAGTAATTGGGATACAGGTTATGTTAATGGAAGTTCTTCAGCCCCACCAAAAAGCAAGGGTAGAAGCATTTCTTGATCCTGAATCGTATCGTTTAGATGCCGGTTGGAATGTAATACAAGCTAAAACAGCTATTGCATCAGGTGGAATAACCGGAAAAGGATTTATGCAGGGAACACAAACCCAGTTAAGATTTTTACCTGAACAACAAACAGATTTTATATTTTGCGTTGTAAGTGAAGAATTTGGATTTATTGGAGCCGGTTTGTTGCTATTCCTGTTTTTCGTTTTGTTGTCCCGAATGCTATACTTGGCCGTAACACATAAGCATCCTTTTGCTCAAATTACAATAGCAGGATTTTTAGCGGTCTTTATCATACACGTTATAATTAACCTTGGTATGGCAATGGCCTTACTCCCGGTTATCGGTATTCCATTACCTCTTATTAGTTATGGTGGTTCTTCTTTTTTGAGCTTTTCAATTATGATTGGAATCGTATTAAACTTTTATATGCACGAGCGTACGTTCAGTATTTACGCATCCTGAGATAAAAGAATTATCCCGAATTATTCACGAAAGGATGAAATTTAAATCTTATACAATTAAAAATATTGTATTTAGATAAATACCACACTCATTCAAATTTGTGTGTGGTTAAAATGCTGCACTCCGAGCGAAGCGATCCCCACGAAGTGCTATTCCACGCTAGCTGCGTTGAAGGTGAAAAAGTCATGCTCAGGGTACTAAGGTAACCCTTCCGCTGATTTTTCACCTTCGCCTTGCTACCAAGAAAATTTTTTGGTGAATAATCCGGGTTATACTCCCAATTTAAAGCTTTTTCTGTGCCAGTTGGTAATCCCGTATTGTTTGATTCCTTCATAGTGTTTTTTTGTAGGGTAGCCAACATTTGTATCCCATCCGTAATTAGGGAATTCCTCATGAAGTTTAAGCATAAGTGTATCACGATAAACTTTTGCCAAAATGGATGCGGCACCAATAGTAACAGATTTTAAGTCACCTTTAACGATACATTGACGAGGGATTAGTCCGGGAGGGAATCGGTTTCCATCAATGAGAAGGTAATCGGGTTGAGGAGTGGAGACATCAATGCACTTTTGCATAGCCAGGAAGCTAGCTTTTAAAATATTATGAGTATCAATTTCGGTAGGGGAGCACTCTTTAACTACCCAGCAAACAGCCTCTTGTTTTATCAACTCTGCTAACCGTACTCTTTCTTTATGAGATTTAATCTGCTTGCTGTCTGTAACTCCGGTTAAATCACTATCTGGGTTTAATATCACCCCGGCAGCAACAACCGGTCCCGCTAAACAGCCTCGACCAACTTCATCTAACCCCATGATATTTTCATATCCTTCATTCCATAATTTTTTTTCAAATTGATATGAATCTAGGGAAACCTCAGGCTTGTTTTTCATTTAATGGTTAAATGATTAGAATGATAATATGATGATGAATGTTAGAACTATTAAGATACAGAATCCTAAACAGCAATATTGAATGCATTTCAGATACCAAGAGTGGAGCGAGAGGTTCGGGGCTGATCAACAATCTATGTTTGATAAGCTTATGGACTTATTCAAGCAATTGATAAACATTAGCAGTGGCGATGTAGCCCAGGCATTGAAATGGCTTACTGAGCTTGATAAACAATATAACATCACAAAGGACTCTGATTACGGCATAGCAGATTTCATCAAAGATTTAGAAGACAAAGAGTATATAAAGTTTGATGAAGATGCTGTTGAAATGATAATCACCCGAAAAACGGAACGGGCTTTGCGTACGCAGGCTTTGGAAGAAATATTTCGGGGCTTAAAGAAGGGTAGTAAAGGCGGGCACCGAACAAACCATCAAGGGAAGGGTTTTGAGAGAGAGCCCGAAACAAGAAAATGGCAATTTGGCGATGACATCAATAAGCTGGATACAGCTGCATCATTGCTCAATGCATATAAAAACTCCGGTATTGAAGGGTTCAGACTCCATGAAGATGATCTTGAGGTTTTTGAAACCGAGCATCACACATCGGTTGCCACTGTTTTGATGATTGATTTGAGCCATTCTATGATTTTATATGGAGAAGACCGAATTACCCCTGCTAAGAAAGTTGCTATGGCACTTTCGGAAATGATTTTGAAGAGCTATAATAAAGACTCATTGGATATAATTGCGTTTGGAAATGATGTGTGGACTGTTTCTGTAGAAGATTTGCCTTACCTAAAAGTTGGTCCATACCATACTAATACGCTTGCAGGATTGCAACTTGCCAGACATATTTTGCAAAGAAGAAAACACGCTAATAAGCAAATATTTATGATCACAGATGGGAAACCGTCAGCTATGTTGGAAAATGGAAAGCTCTACAAAAATAGTTTTGGCTTGGATAGGAAAATTGTAAATAAGGTTTTGGATGAAGCTGTAAAATGCAAAAAAGATCAAATTCCTATTACTACATTTATGATCGCATCGGACCCTTATCTCCAAAATTTTGTTCGGGAATTAACCGAAGTAAACAAAGGCCGGGCATATTTTTCAGGCCTTGATGATTTAGGTGGGTTTGTTTTAGAAGATTATGTTCGAAACCGTAAGAAAAGGGTATAACCCGAATTATTTACGAAAGTATGAAGTTTAAATCTTATGCTATTGAAATTTATTTTGTGAATAATCCGGGATAAATAAAAAAGCTGCCTATTTTGCAACAGACAGCTTTTTATCTTCAAAAACCTAATTGATTAGGATATTTTCATCATATAACCCACGCCGTGAAGCGTTACCAAAAACTTTGGATCATCGGGTTGCATTTCAATCTTTGAGCGAAGCTTGGAAACGTGTACATCAACTGTTCGTGTGTTTGTACTGTATTCATATCTCCAGACATTTTCAAGAAGAGAGTCACGGCTAACCGGTTCATTAGCATTAGCTACAAGGAAACGAATGAGTTCAACTTCGCGTGTTGTTAGTTCGATTTCTTTATCCGGACGCACCACTTTAGACTGTTTAAGGTTTACGTGTACTTCTCCAAGTTGAATATTGTCTATTGGTCCCGGCTTGTTATAAGTATTCGTTCTGCGAAGACGTGCTTGAATTCGCGCAAGTAACTCCTTAACACCAAAGGGTTTGGTAATGTAATCATCGGCTCCAATATTTAGACCGGTCACTTTATCAATTTCCTGATCACGAGCAGTAAGCATTATAATCGGGAAGTTAAACTTCATCTCTCTAACCTGCTTACAAACTTCAAAGCCGCTCATACCGGGCAACATAATGTCTAAAAGCATTAAATCGGGTTGAAACTCCGTTACTTTTTCGACAGCAGTATTGCCATCTTCAACTATTTCAACAATATACCCTTCGTTTTCGAGGGTGTCTTTGAGGGTGAATACCAAACTTGGCTCATCCTCAACTATTAATATTTTTTTCTTAGGCGACATACGCTGGTTCTTTCTTATTTGCGTGGATTCCATTGCTGGAAGTTATTGTTTGTTCTTTTTCTGAGACTGGAAACTCCAAAGTAAAAGTGGTTCCTTTACCCGGAGTACTACTTACACTAACCTTTCCCCCATTTTGCTCGGTGAGGTTTTTTACGATTGACAGACCCAGACCATGACCTTTTGTATTGGCTGTGAGGTCATCTTCAACACGATAAAACTTTTCGAAGATAAGTTTTTGTGCATTTTTAGGGATACCCATTCCTTTATCCTCCACTTCAACAAAAACCTTTTTATTTTTTTCATAAACCGAAATTCCAAGGAAATTGTTATCCGGGCTGTATTTAATGCCATTCTCTATTAAATTGCCAATAATAGTATCAAAACTATTTTGGTCAATTAACACTTGAGGGATAGGTTTTTGAATATCGACCTTCAAATCAACATTCTTAGAAACTAAGTAATTTCGTTGGTCTTGCAGATAGAAATCAATTAGTTCGTCGATTTGGTGTAACTCTCTGCGAATACTTAACTGACCGGCTTCATTTTTTGCAACATCCAAAAGCTTATCAATCATTTTACGGAGTCTTAATGACTCTTC
>PXCK01000144.1 GCA_003566635.1 Balneolia bacterium
CGGTTTTTAAAAAATCATTTAAAACCAGTGATGTGTCTGCTTTGATATCGATTACATCAGCCCAACCCAAAAAATCAGCTTCATAAGGGTTGATTGAAAGGTTGGAGAACATGGAATAAAACAAACCCCAATAGCCGTAATCGGCTTGATTTGCCCGACCACTATAGGTATGATTCAGCCCAACAAATAAATGAGCAAATTCATGAATCAAATAGGAAAATGCACGTTCCCAGTTACCTCTATGCAGTACCGTCAAACCTGATCTAGAGTGATTTAATCCTCCATTTCTCATCACAAAACCATCGCTAAGCTCAACTATAGGACCACGACCACCAAAATTAGCAATACCATGCCAGCTAACATTCAAAAAAGCTTTTTCATAATGCCAAACAAAAACTACGTTGTCAATTTCCTTATCCGGTTGGTTTAAGTGTTGATGATGTCCGAGAGTTGTCCAATTATCATACCGGCTCCATTCAACATGACTTTCCAATCGATTACGAATGATCCATTGGTTGTAATCGCCATATCTTGCATTTGCCGGAAGTACATCGGGAGGAGGAGCTTGAACATAGGCGATATCCCCTGTAACTAAGAGTTTGCCATTTGATACTTCCTTGAAAAAACGTGTGAGGTTTTCGTTACTCCCTGAGTTTTCCTCTCGTGTTGAATTGGCAATATCTTCCATGAAAGGAAGTAAACGGGTTGAATCGAATGGGTTTTGAGGGTTTGGACTTTGATTTGTTGAATGATTTACAGGCCATGCCCACCAATCTGAATCTTCATGAGGCGCAACAAAAACAATAAGGATATGATGATGTCCTACTGATGCCATTTGCCGCCCTGTGGTAATAGTATCAGTAGGTGAAATTTGAGGAAAATCCGATAGCTGGGGTGATAAGGCATCCAACGGTAAGGCGGCATCTTGCTGCATCGAACTACAACCGTATGTTGCAGAAAGTGCGAGAAGGATTATTATGTACAAAAATTTCATAAGAAGTAAAATACGTAATTCACCACAGAGGCACGTAGGCACAGAGAACGTTTTGCGAAGTACGAAATTCTGGATATATCAAATATATTTCTGTATCGATTTATTTTAGCTATAATTTGAAGAGTAGAAATGGGCATAACTAACATGTAAGTAAAAAAATATATATGACCAATTTCTATACAATCACGAACCGCAAAAACTCCTCTCTGTGCCTCCGTGCCTCTGTGGTGATACAAAAAAGGCGATCACCGAAACCGATAATCGCCTTTAAGAAAGAAATGAAGCTAAGTTTACTTAACCAACATCATTTTGTTCGTTTGAGTAAAAGTACCTGCTGTTAAGCGATATAGATAAATACCACTTGATAAATTAGCAGCATCAAATGTAGCTGTGTGAGAACCTGCATTCATAGTTCCTCTTACCAATGTTGCTACACGCTGACCCTGAACGTTGAATACCTCTAAGGTTACTTCAGAAGTTTGTGGAAGCGTAAAGCTAATATTGGTTGTTGGGTTAAATGGGTTCGGATAGTTTTGAGCAAGCTCGAAACTTGTCGGAAGTCCTGTTTCAGGATCGATGCTTGTATCTACTTCACGACCTAAAGAAATGTCAAAAGCCTCGTCAGCAAATTTAAGATCATCACCAAGTTCAGCTGTTACGGTCCAAACTAAATCAAGAGCTTCGCCGGTTCTTTCAACACCAAGACTTGCTAAAGCAGCATCAATTGCGGCAACGGTCAATGTAAGTGTTGTAGCTGTACCCTCGTCGTCAGCAGGAATTGAAAGTACAGGCTCAGAGAAATCGCCACCTGCAAAATCTAAATGCCAGGTGTATGTTTCTGCATTTTCTGACGCTTCCCAAGTAATAGCTACTTCGGTTTCATCATCGGGAGTTGTTAGTAATGTAGTTCCACTTGGTGGGGAAAGAAGAGCGAATTCACCGAGTTCTGCTTCAGCAGCTGAGAAAACTCTGAAATCATCAATAAAAAGAATAAATGCATCAGCTGACAAACCATTAATAGCTATATGTACCTCCTGTCCATCATAATTGGATAAATCGTAAACAAATTCAGTCCATTCTTCTGGAGCTTCTACATATTCACCCGGTGTTATTATTTCAAACGAACTTGGATTTGTATCGGTTGTGCTCACACCAACAGCAAATCGTTCCAATCCCCATGTTGGATTAAAAGTTTTTGCCCAAAATGCAACCTGTGAGTCAGAACCTAACTCAATTTTGGGAGAGATAAGCCAATCATCATTGTTTTGAATTGCACCACCGGGAACAGCGCTAAACATTGCAGCGTATTTAGTCATACCTGGTAAAGGAGCTGCTGGTACAGTAAAATCTTCCCCATCGAAAAGAGGTGGATCCGTCAATGCTGGATTGAAAATGATAAATGATCCTTCATAACCTTCATTCGGAAATGAAATATTTTCAAATCCGTAGGTATTTGCACCATCTAAATCTACTAGTGTCCAATCGCCAAAATCAGTAATTGTAAAGTCATCGTATTCTTCAAAGTCTTCACTGAAAATTATCTCTAAACCTTCGAATGAATGTAGTGAAGGGGCAATACTGGAACGTGTATTCTCCGGAACTGGCTTCACCTGCGCAAAAAGGCTAGTAAAACCAAATAAAAGTAGTATTGATAAAACTGTAACTAGTTTCTTCATAATTTTGTATTGATTTATTAATCTTTAGGTTAAACGTAACATGCATTTTAAGTAAAA
>PXCK01000141.1 GCA_003566635.1 Balneolia bacterium
AAACATTATCTGTGGACATTATCTAACATAAACAGGCCTTTCAGACAGGATCTTTCCCCAACCTGGAGCGAGATAAATCCACAATTGATTGTTTCATCAAACGAGTTTGAATTTGAAGGATACTCAGGTAGCCTTGAGAATTGGGAGGAGTTCGGCAAATGGTTCCATGGATTATGGGATGGAAGAACAGACCTGACCTATTACGACCGACAATTGGTTGCACAACTTACAGATGGCCTTGAAGATGAACGGGAAATCGTTTCTGTATTATACCGCCATCTTCAGGGGAATACCAGATATATAAGCATTCAATTGGGTATAGGGGGATTTCAAACCGAGACCGCAATTGCCACATCACGAAACCGATATGGCGACTGTAAAGCACTTACCAACTATTTGCTGGCTATGTTACTTGAGGCAGGTATCGAAGCTTATCCAGCGCTTATTTTATCGGGAAATCCGGGGGTTGATATCATAACAGAAATCCCAAATCAGGGATTTAATCATGTAATCCTGTACATCCCACTTGAGTCAGGTGATATGTGGATTGAATCAACAAGCAGTGTTTTTCCTCCGGGATACATCGGGCTGGGTAATGCCGGCAAATACACTCTAATATTCAGCGAAGAAGGCGGTTACCTCACAAAAGCACCTGAATATAGTTACAATCTGAATACTCAGGTTCGCAAGGGTAGTATTCGCCTTTCATTAAACGGAAACGCGACCGCCGAAGTAAGTACTACATACAGAGAAGTTCAAACAGAGCATTTGTTATATAATTTAGTACGTGCGAATCAGCGCGACCAAAAACGTTTTTTATCTGATATGATTCGTATTCCAAGATTTGAGCTGACAAACTTTGAGTTTACCCCCTCCGATTCTGAAGCTGAAGTTACGCTGGATTTATCTTTAGATTTACCATCAGTAGCAACTGTAGCGGGTAACCGAATTTTCCTAAAGCCAAACCTTATGGAACGCAGAAGGTACCAACTACCGCCTGTCACATTTCGCACTTTACCGGCCCGGCTTTCCTATCCCTATCACGATACAGACATCATTACATGGACTCTTCCCGGCGGTTTTAACATAGAAGCATTGCCGGAACAGACTATAGTGGAAACTGAATTTGCTACATTCATCAGCGAAATCACATTCGACCAAAGCGAAAGAGCATTAACGCTACACAGAGAAATTAAGGTTAAAAAATCCTATTTCGAGCCTCAGGAATACGATGCTCTTCGTCAGTTTTTCGATCAGGTCAGCCGGGCAGACAATGCTCAGGTTGTTTTAGCTCGGAATTGATACGTTCCTATCCTTTTATTTTGCACCTACTGCATTCTAAACGTAAATTGCGGGATATGGAAACTGCAATTAACTGGCCCGAAATTAAACAAATAAAGCAAAAGCTGGCAGAGTTCGGGTACACAAAAACATACGAAGCCGGTTCAGTAATCATTCAGGAATATTCCCGGATTCAATCTGTTCCTTTTATTGTTAGGGGAAGCGTAAAGGTTACGCAATCTGACGATGATTATCGCGAGATTCTGCTCTATTATCTGGAACCCGGCGAGAGTTGTATTATGTCGGTTTTAGGGGGATTGCATCAGGAGAGAAGCAAATTAAATGTTATAGCCGAAACGGAAGCGGAAGTATTGTTCCTGCCAAGAGAGAAAATTCCGGAACTTACCGCAGCCTATCCCCAATGGCTGGATTACATTTTCAAACTATACCACAAACGGTTTAATGAATTACTTGAAGTCGTTAATGCCACGGCATTCAAAAAAATGGATGAGCGTTTGTTGTCTTATCTTAGAAAAAAAGCATCTGTTTCAGGAAATACATCCCTTGATATTACACATGAACAAATTGCCACGGAGCTCGGAACAGCCCGTGTTGTAGTATCCCGGCTTTTAAAGCAGATGGAAAAAGAGCGTCTTGTTGAATTGGGCAGAAACAAAATCAAGCTTCTGTAACTAAAGTAACTGACTACATCCTCTGAATCTGTTACCTTTAGATAAAGTCAAAAAAACAAAATTCTACTATGATTTCAACAATTAACAGCAAACTGCCGGCTAACTGGCATTTCACCAGAGTCATCGGGTTATTGCTTGCCCTCTTTTTTGGCGTGCAGGCGATAGTGTATCAGGAAGTTTTTGCCGCGCTTATTTCGGCATTTTTTCTGATTCAGGTAGTTACCAACACCGGGTGTTTTGGCTCGCAGGGTTGTTCTGTAGAACACCCGAAAAGTGATGCACATACCGAAACCGTTGAATTCACAGAAATTAAAACTAAGAAGGAACAATAATTATGGAAACAACAACAAAACAAGCCTCATTTAACGACCTTATTAAAAGCGAGACACCTGTCCTGGTAGATTTCTACGCTGATTGGTGCGGGCCATGCCGAATGATGCCTCCCATATTGAATGAAGTAAAAAAACATTTTAGAGAGAATCTGAACATTATAAAAATAGATGTGGATAAAAACCCATCAGCAGCTCAGGCGTACAGAGTTATGAGTATCCCAACACTCATTTTATTCCAAAATGGCGAAATTAAGTGGCAACAAGCAGGAGTAGTACCCGCCAAGGCTCTTACAGAAGCGATAACCAATAACATCGATAATATATAAGTCATGGCTAAAGAATTTATTTACAATGTATCTCTGAATTGGGACGAAGGCCGCAGAGGAACCCTGGGTTCACCTGAGCT
>PXCK01000049.1 GCA_003566635.1 Balneolia bacterium
ATTACCCGTTGCCAAATCACGGATGGCAGGTTCCTGATTAATTTGCTCCGTTAGCCAGTGGTACATGGGTTGAGTGACGGCGCAGTGGAGTTCATTTAAACTTACTGAATAGGAGTTTCTACCCGGTGCCCAGAAACTTTGGAAAGGCGTTATACCATCCTCAATAACAAAGCTATTATGAATATCCATCATCAAGCTGTCTATCGTTATGTCCAATGCACTCACGGAAGGCACAAAGGTATGACGCTTGTTTGGCGCCGTCATCAAAGGAACTTTATCGGCAATGGACTCAGAAGTGTTATTTAAACCACCGGGAGATTCCGAATAATGAGGCGTCCCAACATCTGCATAATAAACAAAAGGCGTATACCCCATACCATGCAGTAATGGCAGGATCACATTTGTTCCTCTTTGAACCAGTCTAATCGCACCATCTACTATACCTCCCATAAATGGGATCTGACTAAATGGATATAAAATGTTTTGGAGCGCAAGGCTTACACCGTGATGTAAATAAATAAGATTCACTGCAAAAAGTCTTAACGGCACCATTAATGGGTTCATGGCTGCTTCATAAACCTTTCGGTCGTTTCTCGACTCTGAAAATGCTCTAAATTTCAAAAAATCAAAACTCTGTTTATTTCCACCACCATTATTAAATGAAATCCTACTCCAATCTGAACCTACTCTGTGTGTATGAGTAACATCTCGTCCATATCCAAAATCAACAAATGCCTTTTCGCCGATTAATTGATGTTGTAACCCCACTTCACTACCGCTAATTATGGCAATTCGTCTGGCTTGCTCGGGATGCCCCAACGCTTCCATCTCTTGCATAAATGATTGGTGAACGGTTACAGCATCTGTATTGATATGATCAACCAGCATTTGGTGAGCTGCCGGACTGTTTAAAACATAGGTCCAATCTGTTTTTAGATTGAACAACTTGGTTAAATCAATAATATTTTTCATAGAATTTAAAGTCCCCGACACCATTCCAAAAAGCACACTCATAAACTGATGCTCGGCTTTAGCCATATGCTGTATTCCTAAAGGAATATGAGCCCCTCTGTGAGGCGTGTCAAACGTGCTATAGATTCTGGTGTTGTGACAACAATCAGCGTTTTCCATGGTTTTCAGAGCATGCCGAACAATTAACCCCCCCATACTTGCACCTATAACAACCAACTGTTCGTCCGAACCGTTATTTTGTAGTTCTTGGTTGAGGTGCTGCAAAATCTTAACAACTGCCAGCGAATGGCGTTGGACATGACGTCGACTATTTTCCAAATCCACATATACCACATCATACCCCAGAGAAACCAAAGTATCAAACACAAACTGCATATCGTTCAGATGCTCCAAATATTCGTTATCAATAATTCCGTTTTGCAAAGCCACAAAGGTTAAATCTCCATAATCATCTAGTGTGGTTTCAAACCCCTCAACCAATACAACAGGTTTGCGCAATTCTTTTTGCGGATTACCGTATCTGATGCTTACTTTGGTCTGAGCATCACTAAACCCGTTTCCAGGAACCTGACAGGCATAGGGCAGGGATTTAGAGAAAAATACATCATCTGCTTCTCTGATATTTGGCGTGACACGAATTCTCATGCGCGACTCGATGACATGATTGCCAAAATGCAACCTGAGCCTGAGAATTCTATTATTGTCGTCAACCCCTTGAGAAAAATTATAATGAATGGTTCGCGCTTGATCAAATGCCCAGTTTTGAAATCCATTGCCATCGGCAAAATCCATGGTCACCTGATTGGGTATGGGCATTTTATTAGAAATGAAGAGGGATGATGGAAGCCCAAACGTCACCGACACGGTGTTACTTGTACTCATAAAGTTATCTTCTCTAATGATGGATGCAAAAACTTCATGATCACTTATTGCCAGTTGTGCTAAGCTATCCGGATTTGAAGCGTGGTATTCTGTTCTTGCACTGTCAATCCAAATGGTATCCGGCATCATTGTTACAACCGAATGTACAGTATCAAAATATAACCACCCACTATCTACCGCGAAGGGATGTATTTGTTGGAAGTCCAAACACATGGCCATAATTGGGGCATCGTAAAGCAATCTTGCCGCACTATCTCTACTAATTAATTCGTCTGGACTAGGAATCAGTAAAGGATTCATTGAACTCAGACTCATATCTAAATAAAGATACTGAAAATCAGACCCTCTTATCACGGAAGCCGGAATGGTTCCCGGATAGCTATATGGAGAAGCACTATAGGTGCTGTCTAAAGAAAACTGATACAAAGGACTCCGGTTGTGAAGCACCTGAGAAGGAAATAAGTGCGCAGGAAGGGAGTCATAGAGAGCCGCTACCGAAGTATCAGGTAAATTTACTTGTCCATTGATTTTTGACAGTCCAAAAACCATCAAAATTGACAAAAGAATTGTATATTTGTAGTTCATTATACGATTGATTTAATTGTTTCACAAAAGCTTTAAAACTCAGTCGACCAAAACAGCTCTGTTGCCGCAGGGCTGTTTTTTTTATTTATATGTAACCAGTTGGATAGGATGTTTTCATCACTCGATCGATTTAATAGTGAATGTCTACTTGAATTGTATCAAAAGCAATAGGGAATACTTGTTCTTGAAATGATGTGTATACACCGTTTCTTGTCACAAAGTAGTAGTAATTATGACTTCGATTACCAACATAATCTACCAATAA
>PXCK01000106.1 GCA_003566635.1 Balneolia bacterium
GTAAAACACCCCGGTTTTTATTGGCAACAATAAATTTGAACATATTCTGTAGAGTCAACGTATTTACTGATTCTGAGTGATTTTTGGATACCTGCAGTTTAAAGGGCCTCTAAAGACGATTAATTCTTCATTTGGTTAATCTAAACCACTAAGTCATTACACAGGAAGAGAGCTGCAGAAAAGTTTTTTAATTTTTTTCAAAAAATCCTAAAAACGAATTTATTTCTGCAGCTTTTGAAATATGAAAGGAGTAAAGAGGAACTTTGTGACTAAATATTCCGGTAGACTGTACTTAAAATCTAAACAGCTTGCCTGCTAAATAAACTACTCCAGGATGAAATTATTAAGAACCTATCTGCTGCTTGGCGTGGCATTTTCTTTTCTACTTATATCTATTCAATCATGCTCCAATAGCTCGTCAAGCTCACCCTCCTCTTGTGATGGAGCGATCTTAACAGTAGCATTTACTGAAGGTGTTACATCAAATTTAGAACAGGGTCCAAGTGACTATGACTGCTCTGAAATGGTGAGTTATGATTTTTCAATACAACAAGGGTACAAAGGTTTACAGGTCTATTTTGATTACGAACCTGTGGAATCTTCAGGATCAATACAGGTAGAACAAGCACATTTACTATCAGCAGTTGCAACAAGAATTCCGGTTATTCGCTCTGAGACACAAACCGTAAATGAAGCTATTGAAACCTTAATGAGCAGCTCGGATTATGTTTCAGACTATCAAAAAGTTGTTGATGAAACTTACGAACTATTTGAATACCATCCGGAAACAGCTCTGAAGTGGCTGTATGATGTTTTTCAGATTACAAGAGACACTTATGGAGAAGAAAAAATGCTGGAAATTGATGAGGCACTAAGCGGAGAGGTTTTTCAAATCAATCCTTCCACAGCATCCAAAAGATGGGCCGAAGAATATCTTTCGAACAGTACTCAGGGGCGAAGAACGGCTGTCATTTTTATTAATGGAATATGGAATCAGCGGGAGATGGCTGGGGTTTCCTCACAAAATCTGCACCGAATAGTGAGAGAAGCAGGGTTGGATAATGTAGATTCTTTCTTTATTTATAACCCTACTTCACAAAGAGAAATGAGCAAGGATGAACGGTTGAAATGCTGGATTAAAAAATCTTTTTTTGGATTTCAGATCAGTAACCCTTTGTCTTGGCCAGGAATAATCCAACAATGTGAGCCTTTAAGCGATGATGTATTGCAGTCTATTGGGCAATTGATTAAAGATTCATCGCCTCCTCAAGATGCAATACGAGTAGCTGAACAATTAGATAATTTTATAAGCAGAGGGTATCAGGTTATTGTCGTAGCACATTCACAGGGGAATCTGATGATAAGAGATGCAATTGAAAAGGCTGGTATAATTACTGAAGAAAGGAGAAAATTAATCGGTGTTATCTCATTAGCGACACCAGCACCTGCAAGCACCCAGCCTGAGCTTTTGGGAAGCTTTGATTGCTGGGTTGTTGAAGGTGATTGGATAACAATTCCTGCTTTTTTTTCAGATGGTCGCGGTTGTAACCGTCAATCAGTGGAGTCCGATTACAGTCTTTATATTAAAGATATTACGAAGAAGCTTGAAGAAACTGCTCAAAGAAATCTTGGCCCAAAATTTTTTCCACCATTGATACAGGGACCATCAGCTTTAGATTTACATGGCACGAATACCTATTTTGATGTTCACCAACCCGAAAAGAAGTTTTCCGGTTCATCACAATCCCGTGAAAAATTAAAACAGACATTAATCAAACAATGGGGTGATCTTTGGGATACTAACGTCGTTACACGCCCATCTGTTTCCACCAAAAATGTAACACAGATCTCGGAATCATCTGCACGCGCAGGTGGTGAAATTATATTTAATGGGGGTGCGGCTATAACATCCAGAGGGGTTTGCTGGAACACTTCTCAAAATCCAACTACAAATGATACCTGTACGTCTGATGGAACCGGTGATGGAGAGTTTAACAGTACACTTAATAATCTTAACCCGAGTACCCGGTACTACGTTCGCGCATATGCCACGAACAGTTCATATACAGCCTATGGCAATCAGCGAAACTTTTTAACACAACAGGAAGGTCAATCATATTCAATTTCCGGTACTGTTACCGAAGAAGATGGTACTCCGATTAGTGATATATCGATGCTTTTGATCCAAGATAATCAAAGCAGTAATTTATCTACGTCGACCGACGGGGCAGGTTTTTACATTTTTGAGAATCTGCAAGAAGGGCAGGATTATTCTGTAGCACCGCAATCAGAAGATGATTTTGAACCTTCGAACATGCGGTTTAATAACCTTAGCAGTAACCAAACTCAAGACTTTAAAAAAGTTATCGGAGGTAACGGTGGCGGGGACACCCAAACAGAGGTTGTCGAGGTAACCAGCGCTACAGGTCGGGTCTGGATGGATCGCAATTTAGGTGCTGCCCGTGTTGCGCAGTCTTCGACGGATACCCAGGCCTACGGCGATCTTTACCAATGGGGCCGGGCGGCCGATGGTCACCAGAGAAGAAATTCCGGTACTACGTCCACATTAAGCAGCTCTGACCAGCCGGGGCACGGAAGTTTTATTTTGAGTAATTCCGGAGCCAATTGGGACTGGCGCAGTCCTCAAAACAATAACTTATGGCAAGGCGTAAATGGGGTAAAC
>PXCK01000041.1 GCA_003566635.1 Balneolia bacterium
ATAGAAAGAGAAGTGACAAAGCTCACTCAAAATTGGTCTGATATAAGAGCTTCCGAAATTGAAGCGATACAGTTTGCAACCGAAAGGATATCCAAAGAAAGCTCAACAATCGGCGTCCAAATAATTGGAGTTAGAGTATTATCTGAAATGAATGAATAGTATGAAACCAGCACTAAAACTATTAGGTTGCATTCTGCAGATAACAGGAGTTGTCTTTTTTGTAATTTACTTTAGAGTAATGATCCTTTACACAACTGATTATTTGTTATTTGGCAGCCGGGAATTGGTTCGGATTGAGGAAAAGGTTTGGGATAGTCATGACAATGAATTTAAATATTTGTGCACAGTATTAAATCCACAATACGATCAACAAACATATATATCATGCAAAACCAGCACCAATTATTTAGATAATGAAATCGTTTATGCAATGGTATCACCAACTTTTAAGACTGTGATGTTTGGCCGTTTTGTAATTGGAAGTTATATCATAGGACTACTAATCCTTATCTTCCTTATCACAACCACCATACTCTTATGTAAGCAAAGTTTCTTGCCAAAGAATCAGGGATATCAAACGCACATTATATTCTAAAGGGGGGTTCTAAAATTTAAACCGCTGTATAACAGCGTTTAACGAAGTTTCATGTTTGGAGTAAATATTTTTGTTGCTTACACCAGCATCCAAAGTTTTGTTGGAGTATGGCTTGTTAATAATTTTATTCAAATGTTAATAAATAACTGTAGTAGAGTTTGTTAAAGTCGTTTATATTTATTTTATTTGTAGTTGAAATTTATAAAATTAACAGTCATGAACTCCAAACAAACAAAGAAGTACAAGTCAACCGGAAAAAGAACCCTGTTCGATGAACAAGATACCGTGGTGAAACTGACTGAATTAGGAAATCCTTTAGAACGTGTAAGCCAGGTGATTGATTTTGAATTGTTTAGAAATAAGCTTGAAGCCAAAATGCTGAACCATGACAAGAGGAATAATGCAGGTGCAAAACCATTTGATGTTGTTATGATGTTTAAAATCATGATATTGCAACGTTACTATAATCTTAGTGACCATCAAATAGAGTATCAAATACAGGACAGATTAAGCTTCAAAAAGTTTCTTGGTCTGGAGAGCGGAGATAAAGTTCCTGATGAAAAAACCGTATGGGCTTTCAGGGAACGCATAACCAATGCCGGTTTAGTTGAAGAATTGTTCGATCTCTTTGTGCATTATCTTGAGCAGAAGGGGTTGATAGCCAATGAGGGCCAAATGATTGACGCCAGTTTTGTTCCGGCTCCACGGCAGCGCAATACACGACACGAGAATGAAAAGATCAAAAAGGGTGAAGGAAAAGATCTTTGGAACGATAACCCACACAAGAAAAGTCATAAGGACATCGACGCCAGATGGGCAAAGAAGGGCAATGAAACATATTATGGCTATAAGAATAGCGCCAAAACTGATTCTAAAAGCAAGCTAATCAAGAAGTTCACTGTAACCGATGCTGCAATACATGATTCGAATATGATGGAGACTGTGTTTGATAAAAGTGATACTAATCAGCCATGTTACGGGGATAGTGCTTATACAGGCCCAGATCAAAGAGATGTCATGAAGCGATACAACATGAAAGACATGACATGTGAAAAAGGATCGCGAAACAATCCATTAACCGAAACACAGAAAGAAAATAACCGAGAAAAATCTAAGATCAGAGCACGGGTTGAGCATGTGTTTGGATTCATGGAGCAATCGATGAACGGATTACTTGTCAGAACGATCGGATTAAGGAGGGCGACAACTGCGATTGGCCTGATCAATCTGACTTACAACCTGTTCAGGTATGAGCAGTTGATCAGATAACGGAGGGGGTGGTTGTGCTTATGTCTCTGTTAGTCAATTTATTATAAATTCAGAAAAATATTTTCACTTTTTTGACGCCAACCTGTCGAAAATAGGTGAATCTATCGTATATTTGCCGTGACAGATTCGTTTCTGGGTAAAGGGGTTCTGACCGGAAATCGAATTTGATGAGAAAAAGTCAATTTTTAGAACCCCCCTCAACTATATAAGCTGGATAGTTAGCATTTGCGAAATATAGTTTATAATTTCTTCTCGTATTTATTGAGAATGTTGCTTTCCCTTCATTATTTGTTTTGTTGTTTAGGTGAGTATCATTGTCAGCGATTAAGAATAAGTCTGCACCAATAAATGGTTCCTCTTTTTCATTCTTTACTGTTACAGAAAAATCAGCAGGGCTAATTTTGGGAATTTTAACAAGCGGTGATAGACTTTTCCTAACTTGCTCACTCGGAATTGTCCGTCCGCTTAAAACAAGTTTTTTGAAAATGACTTCACAAAAGGCATTAACACTTTTGTCGTTCAATGATATATAACCGATTGTTGGGAGTAAGCCCGGAATTTCTGTTTCGTCAAACCTTGCAGGTAATATATATTCTTGGTTCTCTTGAAATGCTCGACTCTGCATTGCCTGCCTTTCGTGGTTTGTCCACAACTTTTTATTGTAGTTGTCAGATACAAACATTATTGTATAAAGTGCTTTATTTCTATAGATGTCGCTCAGATAGTCATAAAGGTTCTTCCCCCATAAATTAGCTTCTTCAAATTTGTCATAAAACAAACTTATTCCTTTCGACTTAAGAATATGTGCAGATCG
>PXCK01000079.1 GCA_003566635.1 Balneolia bacterium
GGGGCTTTTTGCAACGTCCGAACCCTACCCTTGACGGTGGGTTGACCAACCGGTTTTATGCAGAGTTTTCTGCCGGTGACGAGAATATTCCCTTTGGCGTTGTTGGCAGTACGAATATGAAACTCAGGGTTGATTTTAGTGATGATTCCATCATTCCAACAGATCACAATTTCGCGAAACTATCCGGTGAAATAAATCTGCGAGTTAACACCTTCCTTCAAAGAAGATTCTTCCCAAATACGCTTGATGTCAAACTTGTCGGATTTGTATCGGATGGATTTTTACCGAATTATTTATACGGTGCATTAGACGGCAGCTTTAGCTATTTCACTCCTTTCGGTGGATTCAAAAGTCTGCAAAACAGACAACTTGAGGGCGAACATGGAGTCGGAATTTTTTGGGAACATAATTTCAGAACCGTACCCTTCGAGTTACTCGGTATGCGAGGTTTAGCACGACAAGGAACCGGTATTATTATATTTGGCGGAAGCGGAAGAACATGGATAGACGAAAACCGCTTCACCCCCGAAATACCCTTTTTCGGTCGTTATCAAGATTCATGGCGCCATGAAGTAGGGCTGAGCATCAATAATCTTTTTGGCCTCCTTCGGTTTGATGCCGCCTTTAGAGTTGATGAACCGGGTTTTCACTTCGGGGTGAGTGTGCCGAGGATTTTTTAGCATTCAGATAAATGATGTGCTCTGTTCAAAAGGAATAATACTTACAAACTCAAAATTGGATTTTGAATTTGTAAGCATTTAACCAAGTATGACAGCAAAGTTTATTGTCGGTTTCAACAACATAAAACTATTGAAATCCCAAATGATTAATGGATGTTAAATCCTCTCCTAATCATTTTTTTTGGAATTAAGGTCAAAATAAGCTCACATTTCAACTCAATTTCAATTACAAATTTTTCCCAATCTATAAAAGTTAATCATTTGCTTAATTCCACCTTTATATCTATAATCGATTAAAATAAATCAATTAAACAGATTCGATTATGGGAACAAAAAACAACGACCCGGCACTAACTCCTGTTGTCATTGACGGAGTTCGAACTCCTTTTTTAAAATCAGGCACGGAGTTTAAAGAGTATATCGCCTATGACCTTGCCCGATTTGCTATCTCCGGACTTATTTCAAAAACGGGTATCAACCCAAATGAAATTGACCGTACGATTTTAGGCACAGTAATTCAGGAATCCAAGACTTCAAACATTGCCCGCGAAGCAGCTCTCGCAGCCGGAATCCCTGATACCAAACCGGCACACACGGTAACATTAGCCTGTATTTCAGCCAATTTGGCAATTTCCCAGGCTGCTGATCAAATTCGATTGGGTGAAGCCGAAGTAGTTGTTGCCGGGGGTACCGAAACAATGAGCGATGTTCCCATTCGTGTTTCCCGGAGATTACGTAAAAAGCTTTTGGAATCTCAAAAGTATAAGTCACCTCTTGAGTTTTTTAAATTGTTGAAAGGATTCAAATTCTCCGACCTTAAACCGGAGCTACCTGCTATTGCTGAATTTTCTACAAATGAGACCATGGGGCAAAGTTGCGACAAACTTGCTGCCATGTTTAATGTAAGTCGGGAGGCGCAGGATGACTATGCCGTTAAGTCTCACCAAAAAGCTGCAAAAGCGTGGGAAAGCGGCACTTTTGATTCTGAAGTTATAACCCTTCCAAATTCACGCGGAGAAGGAAGCATCAAACAAGATAATGGCATTCGCGGGGATTCTTCTCACGAAAAACTCGCTAAACTCAGACCTGTATTTATCAAACCAAATGGCACGATAACCGCTGCTAATGCATCATTCTTGACAGATGGAGCCGCTTGTACTCTTCTCGCATCCGAAAAAAAAGCCAAAGAGTTGGGATATCAACCCAAAGCTTACATCCGTGATTACATTTTCGTATCTCAAGACCCCAAGCGCGAATTATTACTCGGCCCTGCTTATGCCTTACCAAAAATTTTGGAGCGTAATAATCTTAAGCCCGACGACATCGATGTGTATGAAATTCACGAAGCGTTTGCAGGACAAATGTTGGCAAACCTCGAAGCTTTGAAACAAAAGGACTTTCTTAAGGATAAGGCTAAAGTTGACATTGAACCTTTTGAAATTCCTGAGGAAAAGCTGAACCGACATGGCGGGTCTCTTTCCATCGGGCACCCGTTTGGGGCCACAGGCTCGCGATTGGTTAATACAGCTGCCAACCGATTACATAGCGAAAACGGCAGGTTTGCTATCATCACAGCTTGTGCTGCCGGTGGTCAGGGTAATGCCATGCTACTCGAAATTTACCCATCAAACAAAGCTTAAGAGGTCGTTATGCATCCATATTTAACATTAACTTATCAGGATAACCTCGCGGTCATCACCCTAAACCAACCGGGTGAAAAAGTAAACACCCTCGATAAAGCTATGGTTGATGAATTTGGTTTCATTTTAGATGAACTCCAATCAAAAAACTCGATAGATGCCATAGTTTTTATCAGTGGTAAAGAAGACAATTTCATAGCCGGGGCCGACATCAAAATGTTTGACACCTTCAAAAAACGAGAAGATTTTGAAGCTTTTGTTAAACAAGGAACGGATTTACTACACAGGATTGAATCTTTCCCAAAACCTGTTATTGCTGCAATTCACGGTGCCTGTATAGGTGGCGGTTTGGAGGTAGCTCTTGCTTGTCGCTATCGGATTGCAACCGATGAACCTGCTACAAAGTTTGCCCTTCCAGAGGTGAAACTTGGCCTCCTACCGGGTGCGGGAGGTACTCAACGCTTGCCAAAACGAGTGGGGCTTCCAAAAGCTCTTGATATTATGCTAACCGGGAAAAACGTGTACCCACGACAAGCAAAACGTATGGGATTGGTACACATGCTCACTCACAGGCATGGATTGATGTCGGCGGCAAAAGCTTTGGTTGAGCGACACAAATCCGACAAAGTAAAACAACCAAAACTATCACTGACTGATCGTTTACTTACCTTCTCTCCTTTAAGAAACGTAGCATTTAGCCAGGCCAAGAAAACGGTCATGCGCATGACCCGTGGAAACTATCCCGCTCCTTTCAAAATAATTGAAAGTGCAAAAGCCGGGTTAACCATGCCAACTGAAAAAGGATTTGCCACGGAACGTCGTCTCTTTACGGAGCTTGCCTATACACCCGAATCTTTGGCATTGCGTAGTTTATTTTTTGGGATGCAAGCCGTCAAGAAAAATCCCTGGGCAGATCACACTACTCCCGTTGACAGAATTGGTGTTTTGGGATCAGGATTGATGGGATCAGGAATTGCTGATGTGTCGGCTGCTAACGGATACCGGGTTGTTTTGAAGGATCGAAAAGATGAACAAGCCATAAAAGGTTTGAACGGAATCAAATCAGATCTGGATAAAAAAGTTAAGAAACGAATCGTGCCAACTTTCGAAGCGGATCAGCAACTTGCCCGAATTCATGCTACCGGTTCGTATGAATCTTTCAGAAATATTCCAATCGTAGTTGAAGCTGTTTTTGAAGACCTCGACATCAAACATGCTGTTTTGAAGGATGTTGAGAAAGAATCTCCTGATGTAATTTTTGCCAGCAATACTTCATCATTACCAATTTCAGATATAGCTAAAGGTGCTAAAAAGCCCGAAAACGTAATTGGGATGCATTATTTCAGTCCGGTTCAGAAAATGCCTTTGCTGGAAATCATCAAAACTCCGCAGACATCGGAGCGTGCACTTGGTATTGCTTATGAAATTGGTTTGAAGCAGGGTAAAACCGTAATTGTAGTAAATGATGGTCCGGGCTTTTATACAACGCGCATCTTGGCTCCTTACATGAATGAGGCTCTGTTATTGATGGAAGAAGGCGCAAAAATTGATGCGCTCGATTCTGCCATGAAGGACTTCGGTTTCCCGGTTGGTCCGGTAGTATTAATGGATGAAGTTGGGATTGATGTAGCTGCGCACGTATCCAGGGTTTTAGGACCGATGTTTGAAAAACGTGGTGTTAAGCCAACCACTACGGCTCAAAAGCTTTACGAAAACGATTTATTGGGTAGAAAAAACGGGAAAGGTTTTTATCTGTATCAAAAAGGTTCGAAAAAGAAGGAAGTTAACACGGCGGTTTATAACCTTTTAGGTAGCGGGAAATCCGGTTCTGTATCTAAAGCTGACATTCAGGAGCGCATGAGCATGGTGATGCTGAACGAAGCTCTATTATGTCTTGAAGAAGGGATTTTGCTTAGCGCGCGGGATGGCGACTTGGGAGCAATTCTCGGTCTTGGATTCCCGCCATTTTTAGGTGGTCCGTTCCGCTACATTGATGTTACGGGCGCGGGAGAAATCCTCAAACGAATGGAAAACCTTGAAAAAGTTCATGACCAAAGGTTCAAACCAGCCCAAATTCTAAGAGATTATGCGAAGTCCGGAAAAAAATTCCGGGATGAAGAGTAAGTAAATTAACTTTTTTGTTGAAATATGTGCAATCTGTGGTTTAGCAATTACTATCCAACATTTTTAAACCCAAATTACGCATTAGGGATACATCGTTTTGATTTTATTTGACATAAGCTTTAATCTTTCTATTGCGTAGCATTAGGAAGAGTATGGGCTATGATATTATTATTTATAGACATGTAGTCACAAAAAGTATTATGAAAGTTTCTAAAGCGTAATTTGGGTTAAATGGACTTTGACAGATATATATAGTATATGATTAACACATTTAGATAAATAGGCAATTTCTACATCTAAAAAAACTTTGTATTTACCGAACTTATAAAAACTATTTATCGATTTACAGATTAGACTAAACTTCAAATCAAAAATCTAATAATTCAGTCTTAAAAATCTTATCTTTCAACACTTTAAAACATTAACACAAATTTTAAGCATTCATGTTGAATCTATTATTCTTTGTAGCGGGTGATCCGGAAGCCGGTGGAAATCCATTCGTATCATTTATTTTTATCGGTTTAATTTTTCTAATCTTTTGGTTGTTCATCATTCGTCCACAAAGCAAGCGCCAAAAAGAAATAGAACGCAAAGTAGGCGAAATGAGAAAAGGCGACAAAATTGTAACAAGCGGTGGTGTAGTTGGAACGTTACACACCACAGATGACGATACAGTATTATTGGAAATCGACAAAGACGTTAAAGTTCGAATTCTAAAAAATGCAATTGTTGACGTAAATCCCAATAAGAAATAACACCCCAGTAAGCGCCAAATGGCAGAAATAAAATTCGACACCATAGAGTCGGCCCTCGAGGACATTAAAAATGGAAAGATGGTTATCGTCTGCGATGACGAAGACCGCGAAAACGAAGGCGACTTTGTAATGGCTGCCGAAATGATAACCCCAGAGGCTGTAAACCTCATGGCAACTCACGGGCGCGGACTTATATGCGCCCCTATCACCCGCGAACGTGCATTTGAGTTAAAACTCGATAAAATGGTTGCCGATAATACCGATTATCACGAAACAGCCTTTACCGTTTCAATTGATTTACGAGACGGTACTACAACCGGTATTTCTGCCTCTGACCGATCAAAAACGTTAAAAGCGCTCATTGATTCCAATGCCAAACCAAACGATTTCCGCAGACCCGGACATATTTTTCCCCTCGTAGCTCGTGAAGGCGGTGTACTACGTCGTGCGGGACATACCGAAGCCGCCGTTGATTTAGCAAAACTTGCCGGACTTTATCCCGCAGGTGTAATCTGCGAAATTATGAATGATGATGGAAGCATGGCGCGCCTTCCGGATTTAGTTCATGTTGCCAAGAAATTCGATATGAAGCTCATCACCATCAAAGACTTGATTTCATACCGAATGCACAAAGAAAGTCTGGTTCAGGAAGTTGTATCTATCAACTTACCAACCGTTTATGGTGATTTCAAACTTCATGCTTTTGAAGAACGCCTTACAGGCGGAAATCACCTTGCTTTAGTTAAGGGCAATATTACCGAAGACGAACCGACCCTCGTTCGGGTTCACTCGCTTTGTGTAACCGGCGATATTTTTGGTTCCAAGCGATGCGATTGTGGCGAACAATTGCATCATGCTCTTTTAAGGGTTGAAAAGGAAGGCAAAGGCGTAGTTCTGTATATGAATCAGGAGGGGCGCGGTATCGGGCTTGTAAATAAACTAAAAGCCTACAAATTGCAGGAAGAAGGTATGGATACAGTTGAAGCCAACGAAGCTTTAGGTTTCAAACCCGACCACAGAGATTATGGAGTGGGCGCTCAAATACTTCGATCGCTGAATGTCAAAAAGATGCGCTTAATGACCAACAACCCTACCAAACGCGTTGGGCTACAAGGGTACGGCTTGGAGATTGTTGAGCGGGTGCCGATTGAAATTGGCATTTACCCCGAAAACCTGCGCTATATGCAAACCAAGCGCGACAAGATGGGTCACGACTTGAGTAATTTAGATGCACACAATAACCATTCTTTTCTTGCAAGCATCCGCAAAGAAGAAAAAGAGAAATAAAAACGGCTTGTAAAGTTGTAACACTCCACAAGCCGAATTCAACTAACCGGTTCGGATATCTTAAAGACGAATAAAACTATTCAATAGTTCTAGTTGTACCCTCTAACTTGAACTTCTCCGGGTGTGGACTGCTCGCTACTGGCATTATTTTCACCAAGACTAAACACAATCGGTATTGTCATCTGTACCGGTACCGCTCTGCCTCTTTGAACACCGGATTCAAACGATACTGAAGAAATGGCTTCCAATGCAGCATCATCAAGACCGCCGCCTCCGGCGCTACGTACTACTTGTGGATCAATCACCTTGCCATTTTCATCAACAATAAATTGGATTATTGAGCGCCCTTCAATTCCTGCACGACGAGCAATCTCCGGGTATCTAAGGTGCGCATATAATGCCCGCATTCCTCCAATCATTTCCGGCATTTGTTCAACCACCATAAACACTTCTGCATCTGACATTGGTGGAGTCGGCGGTGGCGGGGCAACCGGCGGTGGCGGGGCAACCATAAGTGCACCATTTTCATCAACGAGCCTGTTAATGTTTCCACTGTTTATTAATACCAACATGTTTTTTAAAGTGTCAACATGGTCTTTCATTGGATCAATCATGTTCGATGGCAAGTTTTCAGCCTTCATTTCTGCAAGTTCAGCTTCAATTTTCTTGATATCAGTTTCTATAACGGTTTTAACTTCACCAATAGAAAGTGTTTGCCCGTTAAAAGTTACTTCAGTTATATCTGATGCGTTTACATTAGGATTTTGGGTTAAATCCGAACATGCCATCATTCCACCAATTAACACTAAAGTGGCAGTAGCAATTAGGATACTTTTTTTCATGGTTACTTCCTTTTCTTTTTGATTATTTATGAGTTGTAATGCTTTAATTCGTTTAATAAGGTTGTTTTCCTGAGCCATAGCCGCTTTAAAAACCGGCTTATCATTTGCTTTAATGGCAAATTCATAAAGTAATTGAGCGTAATCGGATGTATGTTCACGTTGGGATTCAAGTACTGATCGATCGCAGGAAGCTTCGCGCCAGTAACCCGAATCGTTGTACAAAACATGAACCAGCGGATGCATCCAAAATGTGTGTCGTACAAAAAGTTCTAATACATGAATGGCATAATCATAGCGGGAAACATGAATCAATTCGTGATTCAATATCATCCTCAACGATTCATTGGAGTTATTCTCGATTGAAGGGAGAACAATTACAGGCTTTAATGTTCCTACAGTAAACGGAACCGATACATGTGAGCTTTGCTTTAAGACTACGCTGTTCGAAATTCCTTTTTCAGTGCGAATTTCATCTAATAGTTTTAGTAAACCTGCTTCAGTTACTGTTTGAGCTTTTCTAATCACCCGACTCACTGGCCACAAAATGCTAAGAAAACGAGTCCAGCCTGCAAGAATGAGTAAACCGAGAACTCCGGTTAAAATCCAACCAAAAGATAAAGTACTCCCGCTGTTTACCTCAGTTACAGTTGGTTCGGCCACACCTTCCGCTCCAACAATAACAGCCGGAAGCTCAAAAACCGAGATTGCTGTAGTAAGAGCTTGTGCACTCCCGAAAATTGGAAAAGCCGGAAAGGCTATGAACAATGACGCAACAATACCTAAAGGAAGGCTAAACAAAGCCGCAGCCGACAAATGATACTTTAAAAGCATACTCGAATTCCTGGAGTATCGAGTCCAAAGAACAACACCGGTTGCGATAAGCGTCCATGTTAATACGGCAAAAAGCAGACCCGGCAAATAAGGAATTAATGATTCTATCATTTCTTTGTCCTCAATTTTGAAATAACTTCTTCAATCTCCATTTTTTCTTTTTCAGAGAGTTTTTGTCCCTCTACCAATGCTTGAACCAACTCACCGGGTGAGCCTTTAAACACTTTAGACATCATGTCCTTGAGTAAAAAGCCTTTAACTTCTTTTTCTTCTCTTACAGGTTCATAGATATAAGCCATTCCTTCTTTCTCAAATTTCAGATATCCTTTATTCGCAAGGTTTTTCATTATAGTCATTACAGTTGTGTAGGCTACTTTGCGATAGGTCAAAATTTCATCATGAACTTCGGCGACGGAAGCTTTATGCTTGTCCCAAATGATATTCATGATTTCAATTTCGGAATCGCCAAGTGATTTAAGATCATGTTTCATACATTCTATTATTTATTTAATACTATGCAGTTAGTATATGGATAAATTCAATAGCTGTAAAGTTTTTTTTGTAAAACGGATCCAAAAAGTTGCCAAATAGCTCAAAATCATCATGTAAAACACACTTTTTCTCAGCTTTTAACAATTTTTTTTCAAAATTATAAAATAATATGTAGATTGATGTACGCTCAAGTAGCGTCTCTCTTGATGAATAGTTTAAGGCATCGTTTCTGACAGATCCGATGCCTTATTTTTTTGAAACCTTTTCAAAATGCGATCGTAATGCAGTTTTCAACCAGCATTCACTATGTTTTAGCAATTCATGATGAGCATTCTTTCGCCTGTTTTGTACAATTCAGTTGATTTTATTCAACTCAATATTTCGTGCTATCATAAGATTGTAGTAAATTCAGCCAAAACAATACACAATCTAACAATCTGAGAACAAAACCATGAGCGGATTCGAAATCAAACTAAGAAATGATAGCGATGTGCATGTACTTGAAATCAAAGGTGAACTTGATGCACATACAGCTCCAACCCTTGAAGATGAAATTACCGCCTTAATAGATCAGGGAAATCATCAAATTGTTGTGAATTTTGCCGGATTAAATTATATCTCAAGTGCCGGCTTAGGTGTTTTTATGGCCTACATTGAAGTTGTTCGTGATCTTGGCGGGGATATTAAGTTCTCGAATATGCAGCCAAACATCTATAATGTATGCGATTTATTGGGCTTTCCTACACTATACGATATTGTTGATGAAGAACTGGAAGCCATCCAAAAATTTAATAATCAATAATCCCCTTGGATAACTCAACGACATATCAGATAGAAATCCCTGCATCCACATCAAACCTTGCCGATGTTCGCAAGTTTGTTGGTGTTCATGCAACGGGCTTTGGTTTTAAAGAAAATGAAGTTGAGGAAATTAAACTGGCTGTTGACGAAGCACTAACGAACGTTATAAAACATGCCTATAAGTTCGACGATTCGAAAACTATATATATAAGTGTAGGTCTTCAAGGAAGAGAATTTTGGGTTGCCATACAAGATACCGGTGCCCCTTTTGAACCTCAAAATTATACTGAGCCTAACATTCCCGAAAGAGTGAAAAAAGGTTTGAAAGGCGGTGTTGGCGTTTATCTGATTAAACGACTCGTAGACAAAGTAGAATACAACAAGAAGAGCCAACACAACGAAATAAAGCTCATTAAAAAGCTCTAGCATTGGCTGATTCAACAAAAAATACCGCCGACTTAAGAAGTCGTTTCGAGCTCAAAACACTTCTGGATACGAGCAGGTTACTAATTGAATCGTACGATCCCGATTTTATTCTAAACAACCTCCTGCTCATTACTATGGGCAAGCTATTTACCACGAAGGGTGCCATCTTGCTTAGGGAGAATGATGATTATTTCAAGGTTGCCAAATCGAAAGGACTAAAAGGAATAAAAGAAGATCAATTAATTGAGTGCATAGCCGATACCTGTAAGACCGATAAACCTATTTCCAATTTAGATGACTTTGGTGACAACCTCCCCCCTGTTTTTGAAGCAAATGGCATAAATACGTTTTTCAATATTAAAACAAGTTCCAGGCATTTAGGTTTTCTATGTATAGGAGCAAAAGTCAATAAAAATCCTTACACACCTGATGAGCTTAACTTTATTGAAAATCTGGTGATTATTTCGGCTGTCGCAATTTCAAATTCATTGCTTATATCTGATTTGAAAGAAACAAACCGCGAATTGGATAAAAAAATCCAGGAACTTAATACCTTATTTGATATCAGTAAGGAATTAAATGCAACAGTTGATCGTGCCCAAATGCTGAACATTTTTCGGTTTGCTCTTTTGGGCCAAATGCTCATTCGCAAATTTTTCTTTATTATGATGATGGACGGTAAACCCATTGTAGCAACCAAACATGGAGTTACCGATGAGCCAACAGATGAGCAGATGGAAGAACTGCTAAAACTTGACCGTGATTTTATATTTTGTAGTGATTTACCGGTAGAAGTTCCTTTTTTAGTAGATAATGAAATTGCCGCTTTGGTTCGTTTAAAGTTTCAAAATGAAACCGCCATTTTAGGTGTAGGTAAACGAGCTAATAAAAAACCGTTCTCATCTTCCGACTTTGCGTATTTGGTTTCTTTAGGTAGTTTGGCTTTTCTTTCACTCCAAAAATCGTTCTTGCTGGAATCTCGAATTGAGCAGGAACGTATGCAAGAAGAATTAAATATTGCCCGAACAATTCAAACTACGCTGTTCCCTAACCCGCTACCCAAAGCCACAGGTTATGATATAGCGGCTTTGAATGTTCCCTCGCGTGAAGTTGGGGGCGATTATTACGATGTCCTTAAACCAAACGAGAACCAACTTTATCTTGCCATTGCAGATGTAACAGGTAAAGGAGTTCCGGCGTCTCTGCTTATGGCTAATTTACAGGCAATATTGCATATTTTAGCACCTCTTAACATGGATATTGCAGAGTCAACGGCTAAAGTAAACGATATTATTTTTAACAATACCCCTAGCGACAAGTTTATAAGCTTCTTTTGGGGATGGCTTGATTTAGATACCGATGAGTTTCATTATTGCAATGCAGGTCATAATCCACCTGTACTGGCAAATTCTAAATCAAAGAAAGTCGAACTTTTAAGTGATGGTGGAATGCTGTTGGGTGCTTTACCCACACTAACACCCTATACCGCGGGCAGGGTAAAACTTGAAATTGGCGAAGTTGTGGTGATGTTTACTGATGGAATTAGCGAGGCAATGGACGCAGATGAAAACGAATATGGGGAAGAGCGCCTTGCCGATTGTGTTGCAAAGCATGTAGAAAAAAGTGCATCAGAAATACTTGATGCACTGGTAAAGGAGGTCACCACATTTTGCAATGGAAACTATGGTGACGACCTTACCCTGCTTGTTATAAAGAAAACGGCTTAGCGATTAACAGAGATAATCTCTGCCACAGTATCTCTTATAGGATCTTCTTCGGCAAACATCATCAGGCTTTTGTACATATTAAGCCTGCTTACCACTGCACTTACATAGTTTACCGTTTCAATACCTCTTTTGTACCCGAATCTGGATTTTTGATAATATTCAGGTTCCATCAATAGTAAAAGAGATTCTGCAACATCATTCCATTCGTTTGGATTTCTGTTACGGTCTATGGTTAATCTGCGTGCATCGGCCATGTGTCCCATACCAAGGTTATACGCCGCTAAAGCAAAAGCGATATTATTATCATAATCCATATACGAATAGTGACGAATATGCTGGTTTAATATGCGAATTCCCTCACGAATGTTTATTTCCGGATCGTATAAATCATCGTAAGAAACATCTGAAAAGCGAGGAATAATCTGCATCAATCCTACAGCACCGGCCCAGCTTTTAGCATTAGGATCGAATCTTGATTCCTGTGCCATAACAGATAATACCAATTTCCAATCTATACCGGCCGAATCGGCTAAAGCTTGAACAAGTTCATCATATTTGGAGAAAACACCATCAAAACCACTTCCAAGGGCGTATTGCCTAACATTATACACACTTGGACGGTTATTATAGTAGCGATTCAATAATATGTTCATAAACTCAGATCGAGCTACAGTTCCGTTATTTCTAACTCTTACATGATTAGAAACAAAAGCATCCATTTCCTTCTTAAGCTTTGGAGCGTTTGAACGGATACCCCAGGCAATTTCGTCATTTTCAATGACCATAGATCCTGTTTGAAGGCTTCGCCCCATTGGTCCTATAGCTTGCAGTAAGTTTTCATCTATAATTGTAGCCTGGAAACGATCTTCGATCAATCCATAAAGAATAGCTTCGGTATCCCACACTTCGGGTAGCTTTTCAATTTCGAAGCTTAGATTCTTTTCATTCTTTAGTTTTTGAAGCGTTTCGATGTAAGAACTTCCCTCGCGAACAGAGAAAACCATTCCATCAAAGTCTGATGAATCTGTGGGTACTTCAACTCCGGGTGCGAACACCATAAGTTGGTCTACAAAATTATAAGGAGTAGAAAACTTTATATGCTGTTTTCTTTGGGGTGTAATGCTAAAGTTAGCAGCTATAAAATCTGCCTGACCGGAGTTAAGTAACTCAATAGGGTCTTCCCCATTTTGAGGAACAACAACTTCGAGTCTTAAACCTTTTTGACCGGCAAAAGCCTTTGCAAATTCATATTCAAAGCCTTTTGGTTCGCCGAAATGAATAAAATAAATGGAAGAATTAAATCTCGTAGCCATTCTGATGACACCTTCTTCCATTATGGCATCAAAATCTCTTTGAATAGGCTGCAAGAATTCTGATTTCTCTAATAATTGCTTGTCATTATCACTGTCATCCTTGTGTGTAAGTGCCAATATAAAAATGGCCAGATAAACAGCAATAATTAAAAAAATACTAAATTTTGTATAGTTAGGGCTAAGTGTTGGTATAATTTGTGCATTAAGTACCATATGCGTTGGATTTATCCCAAATGCTAAAGTATTGTTCCAGATAGGTTAGCAACACACAAATAGCTTGTTTGCTTATGTGGGGGATGTTAATAGGGAATGCGATATTTGAATCAGGGATTCATGTTTGAATCAAGGGTTAAAATTCCAATAGAGAATTGAGATTTTAAAATATCTGAAACGATTTCCAATGTTTTGTTATTGTTTAGCTTTATATAATAAGGACTATTTTTAAATAAGTCAATAAAAAAATAACGGAATTGAATTGTTTTTATTATTCTTGCATCATGCAGGACTACCCAATCCAAAAGAATACCCCATACATATTCCAAGCTTTTCAATCATGGGTTATTTATCTTCCAATTTTTAGAAACTTATATATTCGTCATTATGAAGAAAGAAATTATTAAAACTCCAAATGCACCGGCTGCAATTGGTCCTTATTCTCAGGCAGTTAAAGCCGGTGGTATGCTCTATTGCTCGGGACAAATCGCCCTTGATCCAAAAACAGGCGAGTTTGCCGGAAATGATATTACTTCCCAGACTGAACAGGTAATGAAAAACATCAGCGCTATTTTAGAAGAAGCCGGTTGCACGTTCTCGGATGTAGTTAAATGCCATATATTTCTTGCCACTATGGGTGACTTCGCTGTTGTAAATGAGATTTACGGCAGATATTTCACCGAAAACCCCCCAGCCAGAGAGACAGTAGCCGTAAAAACACTACCTAAAAATGCGTTAGTTGAAATAAGCTGTATTGCAATTGCAGATTAGCGATTGACCGTAAATGAGTGACTGGCCACATTCCCGGCCCGGTCGGGCACTACAACTTCAATTTGATTAGCTCCGCGCCTTGGTGTCCAACCCGGCAGATCAAAGCGTAGCTGATTATTATCCGGAACGTATGCGGGTAATCCACGCTCGCCATTTACATAAAACTCGGCATTATCAAAGTCGAGACCCGTTTGCAAGTCAACTGCTCTAACCGAGGCAAACCATCGTCCATCTGCTCTTCTTTGCCAAATTGCCGGCCTCGAAACCAATGGCGGTGCATTATCAACCCGCAATTCAAACATGCCTGTATGGCGTGTATTCACGATAAGCGTATCACCCCTTACAACCCCGGTTTGATAATCATAACGATTTCGTCTTTCGTTAAATGCATATAAACCGACACCATCAACGCCCCTGAGCCAAACAGGCAGTAAAACTTTTATAGTATAATCTCTTTGAAGCGGTTGCAAACCGGGGGTTACATAAATTCGGTCTCTATTGGGCAGTAACTCTCTGTTAATTACCACATGGGTTGTATCAAAAACCGACATTGGCCGAAATGTTACCTCAACGCCCGAATCAGGCAAATTTATGGTTGAATATTTCCCCGGATGTATTCGATGCACGTATGCATGTTCGGTTTCATTCACTACAAAACGAAATACATCGGCATCGGGCAGGATAATACCTTCATTTGGACGTAGGTTGATGTAATAATCGACCGGGAGAGGACTTCCGATTGGTTGAATTGCCAAAGATTGAACACCTGTATTGCGGGGAGCAATCCATGCGGAATCCCAGTGAAATAATGAAGTAATTTCATGATTTTGCCCTTGAAACTGTTTAACCTTGCTGTCTGCCCATCTATTATTAAACTGTTTGGGTTGTTTTAGTAGTCGCGGCTCTTCAACTTGTAGTCTACCATAAGCAAACGTTGTATTTCCGGCAAAATCTTTGGCTGTGATCCTAAAATTATGGGTACCAGACGGCAGAGAAACCACTCCCGATCTTCCTGTATCTTTATAAAAGTAAAGTTGATTACCATCTGCAATATACATTCGTTGATATCCACCTCTGCCGGCAACAAGTAAGGGATATACTCTATCGATGAGCATTTGCCTGGTCGTTTCATAACTAAAACTATCTACCCTACTGTGAAAGTAGAGTTCGTCATTAATTTCGAGTTTTAGTTCATAAACGGCATAAACATTCCTGCCGGAATCAGCCCTATCACTTACATTAACTGCAAGACCCACATCGCCGCTAACACGAATAGTGCCAAAATTAGGGTGACGACCACCGGGGGAATTTCTGGTGAAAATATTTTTGGAACCATTTACCAACGCATCGGCAGATAAAGGCTCAACAGCAATGGCACTAAAAACCGGTGGAACAGAATCCGGAATATCTACGCCAACAAGTTTTGGGTTGAAGGGTTTATTTGTCGGAGTTCTTAACTCAAAGTGCAGATGGGGTGGTCCGATTCCTGTTGAACCGGTACGTCCGAGAAAGTCTCCCTGTCGATAGCGAATATTCTTATGTTCTAAAACTTCATCAAAAGTATAGACATAGTTATTATTAAACCGAACAGAATCTGCAATTGCGCGGATTTCATCATTCACCTCCTGCATATGTGCGTAGAGCGAATATGAGCCATCATCATGCTTTAGATAAATTACGGTACCGTATCCATACGGGCTAATAGTGACGCGATACAAAATACCATCGCGAGTGGCATAAACATCATAGCCCTCACGAGCCCATGTTCCAATGTCGGCCGCTGCATGAAAGTGAGCTGAGCGGGTTTCTGCAAATGTAGCTGAAAAATAATTACTCGCATTGGTAGGCCATAGATATGTAGTACCCTCAGGAATGAAATCAGGTGTGTTTTGAGCATTCAGAGATGATAATGACGCAATTAAAAATAAGATAACTACCGGCAGGCAGAAACGCATGGATTTTAAATCTCCTTCACACTAACATCCAGAATTGACAAATTCCCGCCCAGGGAAGCGACTACATGATCGCCGTGCTGCAGTTTCCCGACACCACTTGGGGTTCCGGTAAAAATCAAATCACCCTCATTCAAAGAAAACCATGTTGAAAGAAAACTTATGAGGTATGGTAATTTAAACATCATATCTGCGGTATTTCCGCTCTGGCGAACTTCACCATTTACAGATAATTTTACAGTTAAGTCATCGGGGTTTGGGACTTGCTCAGGTTCAACGAAATTTCCTATGGGTGCAAAAGTGTCCAATCCTTTAGCAAGATCCCAGGGTTGCGACTTAGACTTTAAGTCGGACTGTACATCACGGGCGGTAACATCAACCCCAATACCGTAACCCGAAATATAATCCATAGCATCTTCCGGTTTAATAAACTTGCCATATTTGCCAATAGCCACAACCATTTCAGCTTCATGATGAACATCTTTGGTGTGCTCGGATGGGATAATAATTTCGCCCCCGTCAAATGTAATTGAGCTTAGCGGTTTGGTAAATACAACCGGACGACTTGGAATGGGGTTATTGAGTTCTTTTGCATGTTCAGCGTAATTTCTGCCTATACAAAAGATGGTATTAATAGTGTGGGTATGTCTAAGACCCGGGATTTTTGCGTTTTTCATAACTGCAAAATAAAAAAGCCCTGATGAAAAAACATCAGGGCTTTGAAAAAACTCAACAAAAAAATTAGTTTGCTTCTACAGAAACATATTTTCTGTTGTTGCGGCCTGTGCGGAAAGATACAGTACCGTCTTCGGTAGCAAAAATGGTGTAGTCTTTACCAATTCCTACGTTATCACCAGGATGAAATTTTGTGCCGCGCTGGCGAACTATAATGTTGCCGGCCATCACAAACTGACCACCAAAACGCTTAATACCAAGACGTTTACTTTCTGAATCGCGACCGTTTTTACTTGAACCTTGACCTTTTTTATGTGCCATTGTTGTATCCTATTTTAAATTAAACGGTTATTTTTTCGATTTTTACCTGGGTTAAATGCTGGCGATGGCCATTGCGTTTTTGATACCCTTTACGGCGTTTTTTCTTGAAGACAATAACTTTATCGCCTTTAAGATGTTGAACAACAGAGCCTTCTACAGCTGCACCGTCAACTACAGGAGTTCCAACCTGAACGGAATCACCATTTGCAACCAAAAGAACGCGATCTGCATTAACTTTTTCATCAACATCTGCACTTAAACGGTCAACATAAATAGTTTCATTTTCCTGAACCTTATATTGGTGACCACCAAATTGAACTACTGCGTACATAAAAATTTTATTTCTCTGGACATTTTATTAATTAGCTTTTAAAGATAGACTTTTTATAAATATATTTCAAGCAAAATAAACCATAAAAGAGTTTTTATATTTCATCAATTCAAAAACAAAATTTAGCTTAAAATGGACAAACAATTACCCAAGTTGCATACTCAGGCAAAAAACTTAAAAAATCGTCATCGGTTAAAGTTTGATGGTGGCAGAGCATGGATTAAAAACGGCCAGCTTCATGATGCTGTAAAGTTTGAAAAGCCTAATAGCAAAGGTAAGGAAACGGCTAAGGCCTAATCCTCTATTTAATACAACGCCATCGAAAAGCGTCTTCGGTACTTAACCGTAACGGGATGCTTTTCTCCCAACAATTTAAATAATGCTACGCAAACCTTTCTTGCGGCATCATCTCCAACACTTCTACTAAGCATCATGGATTGGACTAGTAAATCAGCTGCTTCATCAAAACTACCCACCAACAATTTATTCTTTCCTGCTTCGTAAAGTTCAGCAGCTTTACTATTGTCGTCCAGAGCATCTTCTTTTTTTAGAGACTGAATAGTTAAGACGGCTTCTTTTTCAATTTCATACTTTCCTTCTGCTTTTAAAGTTTGCATCAACTTTAAGGCTGTTTCGTCATCTCCGGGAAGCAAGAGCATTGCTAAACGAACTTTTTGTTCATCACTTTCCATATCTGCCTGATATGCTTTTTTTGCAAATTCAAGTGCTTCTTCCCTTTTCCCTTCCGAAATTAACTTGAGGATAAGCGCATCTATATCATCCTCATCATCAGTTGCTGAAGCTTTAAACTCGTCGGGTAAATGTTTATCAAGCCATTCCTTAACAGCGTGTTCAGGCAATGCGCCATCAAAATAGCCCAGCATCTTTCCTTTATATATCATTCTGACAGCCGGGATGCTACGAATCTGAAATTGAGATGCTAACGGTTGATTTTCTTCTTTTTCTAAATCAACCTTTACAAATTTCCACTTTCCATTTGCTTTTGAGGCAAGCTTTTCCAAAATCGGACCTAAGGTTTTACAAGGCCCGCACCAATCAGCCCAAAAATCCAGAACTACAGGAATACTAGCGTTGGCATCAATAATATCTTTTTGAATGTCTTTTAATTCGTAATCCATTAATGTCTCTTTAATTAAATAGTTTGTTCAAATATAGCATAAATTCGGCTGATTTTTTTCAATGGAGATTGTCTCGAACACTTTCTATACAAATAGCTATTTCAAATAAATCTATAAATTAATCCGTTATTTAATTCGTGTAAGTACCTGACCCGGATTATTCACCAAAAAATTTTCTTGATAGCAAGGCGAAGGTGGAAAATCAGCGGAGGGGTACCTTAGCCAGCCATGGGTTTAAACCCATGGCTGGACAAATCTGTTATAGTCTGAATTAAACGTGCAAGGAAGCCATAGGTTTAGATCAAGATCTAATTCATTAATAGACAGTACTTTAGCTTCGTTATCTATCCATGGGTTTCACTGCGTGGGAATCACTTCGTTCGGTGCACTTCGTGGGAATCGCTTCGCTCGGAGTGTAGCATCCTAACCACACCCAAATTTGAGTGAGTGTAGTATTTTCTATATAGAATATTTTTAATCGTAGAAGATTTAAATTTCATGCTTTCGTGAATAATTCGGGCTAATCTAATGTGTACATGCCTATTGCAGATGCTTTTAGCTATCAGTACCTTACACTTGTTAAAAAAACAATTACCTATAAGACTTGAGTTATGAAAAACTATTATTTAAAACTATCTGCCGTAATCGCTATTTTAGCGGGTGTTTTAATGGGTTGTGGTGGTGATCCGAATATTGAAACCGCCAAATTGAATCTTAGAAATGCCGATTATGATGGCGTTATTGAAGCTACACAGCGTGCAATGGATGAAAATCCGGAAAATGCCGATGCTTATTTTTATATGGGGTCTGCTTATCTTGACAGGTCTGAAGACTTGCCGCCTTCTGAGAGAAATGAAGACTTAGCCAAAGCAAGAGAATTACTTCTTGAAGCAGACAGGCTTTATCGTGAGCAAGAAATTTCTTCTAATGAAGCACAAGTAGCTGAGTTATTAGTGACTAACGCATGGTCAGCTGCCTATACCGAAGGTGTATCTCGTATAGATTTTGAAGGCGAGAATGATCCTGAACAGGTTTCGATGGCCATAGAATATATGCACAATGCCATTGCTCTTGCCCCTGACAGCCTTATCAACTACGAAGCACTTTCTGAAATATATTATGTAGCAGATGATATTGATAATGCGATTAATTACATGATGAAAAGCATTGACCGATCTCCGGAGCCTGATGTAAATGCTTATCAGCGTGTAGTTTTCTTCTATCAAGTTGCTGACAGACCCGATGAGTCTTTTGATTTACTCCAAAGAGCACGTGCTGAATTTCCTGAAGAAATTTTCTTTACACAAGAAATTGCTAATGTTTATTTCCGACGTGGCCAAAGAGACGAAGCCCTTGAGGTACTTCAGGAGTTAATTGAGCTGGATCCGGAAAATGCCGAATATCGCTTAGTGTTTGGTACCCAAATTTATCAGGAATACATTAATCTAAATAATGATATAAATGAACTCTATGATGTAATTTTTGATCTTAATGCAGAATATCGTGAAGTTGCCCGAAACCCTCAAGCTGATGCTAATAGATTGACTGAGATTTTGGATGAAATTGAAGCTGCTGAAACTCAAATTGTGGAGTTGGATGAATTCCGATTCGAAATTGCTGTGCGTGCAGAAGAGCAGTTGATGGCTGCGTATGAGATTGATCCTGATCATTCAGATATCACCTATACTTTGGGTGCTATTAATGAAAATAAAGGCATTGCTCTTGCCGATCAACGAAACTTAATAGATGACATGGATGAATTGGCCGAACTTGATGCCCGCTCAAGAGAATACTTTGAAAGAGCCTTGCCTTTTTACATTAGAACGGCCGAACTAGAGCCCGATGAGCCGGAAAACTGGTTGAAGCTTTTTCAGATTTATACTCGTTTAGGTATGGAAGAAGAAGCAATGGATGCCGCTGAACGCGCCGGTATTTAATATCAAAACAGCTATTTAATTACATTAAACCGTATGATTAATCTTATCACCCGAAGTACTGCATTAATTGCGGTACTCGGGTTTCTTTTTGGGTGCAGCTTAATTAATCAATCAGATGATCTCAATGCTGCTAAAACCTTAAACGAACAGCGTAACACAAATGAAGCGCTTATTTCAGCTCAAAGAGCCATTAATGCTGATCCAACAAATTATGAAGCCCACTTCTTAAAAGGCGAAATAATTTATCAGCTTTCTAAAAGCTACATCCCTGCTGAACGTAAGCCTCTTTATATAGACATGGTTAATGCATTTGATGCTGCTATTTTAAACGCTCCTGCTTTAGAAACCGAAACACTCGCCCAGCAAGCTTCCAATTATATCGATAGCGCTTTTGAATTTGAGTTTCAAAATGCAAATAACATATTATCAGGAACCGGAGAAGATAACGGAGATGCTGCCATCAGTAATGCTATTGTACATTTGGAAAATGCCGCTGTAATTGAAAAGTCAAATACAGAGGTATACGAAATGCTCTTTGATTTATATATCGCATCAGGTGATATGACGAAAGCAGCTAAACAATTGAATAACCTTTCTTCTTACACTACCTTATCTCTTCAACAACATGAAATACTCGGGTTTATGATGTATGAGCAAGGCAACTTTCCACTTGCACGCACGCACCTGGAAGAAGCATGGCAAAATGGTCAAGGAAGCGTAAATGCTGCCAGAGGCTTGGTAAATACATACAACAGTTTAGAAATGGAAGACGAGGCTTTAGACTTGGTGATGCAGCTGGTAGAAGTTGATTCCAATGACATAACGGTGCTTTTAGCTTATGCAAATATCCTAATCACCAAAACAATGGATTCCCTTGATGAAGTTTCTATTTCCAGAACCAATGATTTAGCTGCCTTGCAATATAATGTTGCAAAACTTAATAAAGACGAAGCCACCGAGAACCTGAATAATGCTTTAGGAATTAATCCTCAAGACTTGAAAGCAAATTATCTTAAAGGATACTTTCTTATGAAGTTAGGATATTGGTATGATAGCATACCTACATCTCAACCGGGCTTGTATTCTACTTCGCAAGCTGCTGATCTTTCAAACGATTTTTTTTATCAAAGTGTAAATCACTTGGAAACCGTTGTTGAACAAGATGACTCATTTAGAGATGCCTGGCTCATTTTAAGTTCCGTTTATGAACAATTGGGAATGACCGAAGAAGCTCAACGTGCAAGACAACGAATTTCATCTTAATCTTCTTAAGGCTGCTTAATCGCAGCCTTTTTTGTTACTGACTGCTATTCAGTTGGGTTTGAAAAGCGTTTATATATGAGCTAACCAACTGTATGAAGTACCCACCAAGTAAGTAGCACTTCGTGAGAATCGCTTCGCTCGGCGTGCAGCATTTAAACCACATCCAAATTTGAGCGAGTATGATATTTTTTTTATATACAATAATTTAAATAGCATAAGATTCAAACTTCATACTTCCGTAATTGATTCGTGCTAAACCGCAACGCTCCCGACGAATGGACAAAGGCTACAAGACCGGATAATTGCAAAGTCAAAATCAAAATTAGTGATCGTTGTGCCTTCTTTGTGTACGTTGTGGTTAGGAAATACAAAGCGCATGAGTGGTTCTCATTTACACTCAAAACTAATCTAACTCGGATTATTCACCAAAAAATTTTCTTGGTAGCAAGACGAAGGTGGAAAATCAGCGGAAGGGTACCTTAGTACCCTGAGCATTACTTTTTCAACTTCAACGCAGCTAACACGGAAATTTTGCAGCATTTAAACCACACCCAAATTTGAGTGAGTGCATAATTTGGATGAAATTCTAAAAATTAATAATGTAAAAGATGTCTTTCATACTTATGTGAATAATTCGGGCTAAAGTCATTCTTCAATCAGGTTTATGAAATCCATAAAAGCAACGTATTGCCTCCTGCACTTCAAAATAAAAACCTTCTGCATATAATTTGAATTTATTACAATCTACAATCAGACCGTTTTATTCATATCATCAAATTGACTATTTTCAAAACATATATTCATTCTTTAACTACAACTATCGACTGTAATGAGATTTAATTCTAAAGTGATTCACGCAGGTCAGGCACCTGAAGAAACATCCGGCGCTGTGATGCCTCCAATTTTTCAAACATCTACTTATGCACAAGAAGCTCCCGGTGTAAATAAGGGTCATGACTACGCCAGGGTTACAAACCCAACTCGAACTGCCCTTGAAAAGTTACTTGCCGGTTTGGAAGGTGGAACTGACTGTGCCTGCTTTGCAAGCGGCTGTGCTGCTATGGATGCTGTTATTAAAATGTTTAGACCAGGTGATCATATTGTTGCAAGTAACGACCTTTATGGAGGTACCTACCGTTTATTCACCAAAGTTTTTGAGCCTATGGGAATCTCATTCTCTTTTGTGGATATGAGCCGATTCGAAAACGTAGAGAAATCTGTAAACTCATCAACCAAATTAATTTGGATTGAAACACCCACAAATCCCCTTTTGAATATTGTTGACGTCAAAAAAGTTACCTCTTTTGCCAAAACTAAAGGCATACTCACCATCGTAGATAACACCTTCGCATCGCCCTACCTGCAAAAACCACTTGAATTAGGAGCTGATGCCGTGTTACACTCTACTACCAAATACATTGGCGGTCATTCCGATGTTATCGGGGGTGCAGTAATTTCATCTCATCCGGACATAATTGAGAATATGCGTTTTCAGGTAAAAACTTCAGGTGGAGTACCCGGACCGATGGATTGCTACTTAACGCTTCGAGGTGTTAAAACCTTATCAATACGCGTGCAACGTTCTTGCGAAAATGCAAAAATCATAGCCGAATACCTTGTAAGTCATCCTAAAGTTGCTCATGTTCGATATCCCGGTTTCAAAAACCACCCCGGACATAAAATCGCTGCTGAACAAATGGCAGATTTTGGTGCAATGGTATCATTCACCCTGAAAAAAGACGATGTACCTACTGCACACAAATTTATGAGCTCGACTCACTATTTTACACTTGCAGAAAGTCTTGGAGGGGTGGAATCCTTAATTAGTCACCCCGCTAGTATGACTCACGGCTCAATTCCTGCAGAAGTTCGACATAAAGCAGGGCTCAACGATTCCCTCATTCGTTTATCGGTTGGAATTGAAGATTTTCAGGATTTAATCGAAGATCTGGAAAAGGCTTTTTCCTCAATTTAATAAAATGAAAACATACAACCGAAATAAAATCCTGTTATTATTCGGCTCTGCAGTCGTTTTAACAGGATTAGCCGGTTGTTTAAATCCATTTGCGCCAGGGCTTGAAGACGGCGACCCTTTTGGCGATTTTCTAGGTGACCCAACAACCATTGAGGGTTTCTTTACCCGCTTCCAAAATGCTTATCAGTTCCGGGACACTACTCTTTACGGCCCGTTGATTCATCCAAATTTTACATTTACGTTCAGAGATGAGGATAATAATGTAGATGTAAGCTGGGGTAGAAACGATGAAATGAACAGTACGTATCGTTTATTTATCAACAGTTCGGATATTAGAATACAATGGAATAACATTATATCACTGGAAACTAATTTTGAGCAAACCCAGGCTCAGGTTCTACGAAGGTTTGATTTAACCGTGGTTTTGGAAGCTTCGGATGTGATTAGAACGGATGGAGCCGTCAATTTTGTAATGACTCGCCCGGATTCTACAGAAAGTTGGCAATTGCTATCATGGCGAGACGAATCGGATTTGTAGGTAAGATTACCAATTATGCCGAGGGCGCTTAAACTGGATTCTTAGTTAAATGGTAATAAAACCTCTGAGTCTCCGAATATCTATGGTTAACAATCTTTGATTTTTGAAACCATATTTTAGGTGATTTAAGGGTGATTATTTCCGATATTACTACCATCAAAATTATTAATCTTTCCATCTAACTGAGATGGACTAACGTAAATATTATTATGAAAAAAGCTGTTATCGTAGAGGCGTCAAGAACGCCAATTGGATCATTCGGAGGAAGTCTATCATCATTTTCGGCACCTGAACTTGGTGCTGCTGCAATCACATCTGTACTTAAAAAGTCGGGTGTATCTCCTGATGAGGTTCAGGAAGTTATTATGGGTTGTGTTCTAACTGCCGGTATGGGGCAGGCTCCGGCTAGACAAGCTGCATTAAAGGCGGGGCTAAGTAATCGCGTGCCTTGTACCACCATTAACAAAGTATGTGCATCAGGAATGAAATCCGTTATGTATGCTGCTCAGCAAATCGAAACAGGTGATGCTGATGTAATTATTGCCGGTGGAATGGAAAGCATGAGCAATGTACCATATTACCTCGATAAGCAACGCTTCGGCTCCAAGTTAGGCCACGCTCAAGCTTATGACGGTATTATCAAAGATGGTCTTTGGGATGTTTACAAAGATTACCACATGGGTAATGCCGGAGAAGTATGTGCACGGGAAATGAACATCAGCCGTGAAATGCAGGATGAATTTGCCATTTCTTCTTACAAGCGAGCTCAGGAAGCTCAAAAAAACGGGTGGTTTAAGGACGAAATAACCAAAATTAAAATCAAAGATCGTAAGGGCAATGTAACTGAGGTTGAGGAAGACGAAGAAGTGAATCGTGTAAACTTCGATAAAATTCCATCACTACGACCGGTTTTTGACAGAGAAGGTACCATTACAGCTGCCAACGCCAGCTCTATCAATGATGGCGCCGCTGCTCTTTTAATCATGAGTGATGAAAAAGCTAAAAAACTAGGACTTACTCCAATTGCAGAAATTACATCACAGGCAAGTGCTGCTAAAGAACCGGAATGGTTTACAACAGCACCGGCCGATGCTATTCCACGCGCAATAGACCGTGCCGGAATAACTTTAGATGATGTGGATTTATTCGAAATAAATGAAGCCTTCTCGGTTGTATCTATCGCTAATAACCAATTGTTAAAGCTTGATCCCCAAAAAGTAAATATACATGGTGGGGCCGTAAGTATCGGTCACCCAATTGGATGTTCAGGTGCCAGAATTTTAGTTACACTTGTACATGCGTTAAAGCGTACAGGTGGCAAGGTCGGTTGTGCTGGTATTTGTAACGGTGGCGGCGGTGCTTCTGCAGTTATATTAAAGATGCTGTAATTGACAATAGGTTCCCGGTTTATCTTTTTCAAATTTATCGGGAACCTATTCTTTTGAATAAGGTTAAAATAAACATTAGTGTTGCTTTTAACGCAGAGTCACGCTATTTTTATGAAATACTCATTCAAAAACACAAAAGAGCCTTTATTGCGAAACTGATACGATTTTCCACAACTTTAATTCAAATAGCTGTTTAGCAGCATTCGCAACAACATTCCATCTTGAGCTCTGATTTCCTAAAATTTCTGTCAGGATTTATTTTAATTGCATTTTTTGCAATTGTTTTATCCGATTCGGTTTTCGGTCAGGATTTTCGAATTGTATCCCAAACCTCTGAGTTTACGGATTATGAATTCCGAAATGATAGCCTTTTTGTACAAGCTCCTCTATTGCTTTCCGTGCCTGTAAGAGATGGTTCCCCCCGCTACACTATTTTGGAACAAGAGTTCGCTACCGTTTCGAATCCTGCCCTCCGTTCTTTTGGTAATACTGAAGATTACCTTGAATTAATCCAAAATACAGATACTCCATTTACAGTAGTAGGCGCTACTGTTGAAATTCGTAAACAATGGAAGAGTACGGTAGCTTTTCATGTAGCCAGAAAAAGTATCAATAGCGAAGATTCTTATTTGATAAACAGAAAGTTGCGTGTTCGTGTATATAACGAACCAACATGGGTTTCCTCCTACAGTAATAATGATGCCGGTTTATTTGATACTCAAAATCACCCATTAACTTCCGGAACATGGTACAAAATCCCGATTTCTGAAAATGGGATTCACCGAATCGACGCAGCTTATTTAGAATCACTTGGTGTTAATGTAAGTTCTGTCGATCCTCGTAATATTCAAATTTGGGGTACAAATGGCTACGAATTGCCAAAGCCTAATGCAGAAGCTCGTCCTGAATGGTCAGAATTACCAATTATTGTACAAGGTGAAGGTAATGGGCAATTTAATTCTAATGACGCCATCCTGTTTTATGGAAATGATGCGAACAGAATAATTTTCAATTCTGTAACTCAGGATTGGGATCATGAAGTGCATAGTTATTCGAATAATAACTACGTTTTTTTAACCGTGGCCGATACTCCCGGTAGAAGGTTAAACACGGTATCTCTAACCAATCCCACTGAGGATATTACAACATTCAGAGATTTCATTTGGAAAGAAGAAGAACTTTTTAAGCCTGAATCTCGATTACGATCAGGCACCCAATGGTTTGGACAACAGTTCACTCCTGAGTTTGCCAGTCAAACCATATTTGAAGAATCCATTCCCGGTTTTATTCAAGGAAGCTCTATAGAATTTCGTGCAAGAATGGGTGCAAGAGCTCGAACTAATACCGGATTTACGTTCACCTTTAACAACGAAAATATCGGCCAAATATCAATAACAGGTCTTTCCTCTTTGACGGGTGACACAGGACAGGCTGCTCGCTTTGGGAATATTGTTCGCCAGGTAAATAACGTTAACCTTAATGACAATCAGCTGAGAATTAGCGCATTGCTTGGTTCAAACTCAGGTGACACACGTGGTTGGGTTGATTTCATCCAATTGCGTGTTAATCGAGCATTAGTAGCTGATAATGACAGGTTACACTTTCTTTCACCGGATGATATTACCGGTCAGGTTATAGCCCGTTATCGTATGTCTGGCTTTAGTAGCCCGCCAATTGTAATGGATGTAACTAACCCTGTTGAACCTGTACAAATTGCTGTTCAAGAAAACGGCAATAACTGGGATGTAGTCTATCACGCTAATAATGGTCGTCAGTTCATCGCACAGACTTCATTCATTACCCCGGAAGCAGGACAACAAGTAGCAAATCAAAACCTGACAGGAACTAACTTTTATCCTGACTACATCATTGTAACAGCCGAACCCTTTTTAGAAGCGGCAAATCAGTTAGCAGACTATCGTGCTCAAAGAAACAATTTGCGACCACTTGTGGTAACTCAAAATCAGATATTTAATGAATTCTCCGGCGGTGTCCCTGATCCTGTTGCTATTCGTGATTTTATGCGCCACCTATATCTAAAAGCAGGTTTAGACGACGACTTATTGCCTAAATATTTGTTATTGTTTGGTGATACAACGTACGATTATAAAGGAATTGAATCAGCTCCACTAACCAATCACGTATTTACTTTTCAGCATTACATTGACAGTGACAACCTGATTCGTTCTGTAACATATGGCAGTGATGACTTTTTTACTTTTATGGGTGAAGATGAAGGTTCCTGGCTCATTTCTGACAGGAATAACCGACTTGATTTTGGTGTGGGTCGACTTCCGGTTCAAACCTTATCAGAAGCAAATTTAATGGTTGATAAAATCAAGACCTTCGAAAACCAGGATGTATCAGGTGATTGGCGTACACTTTTTACGTTCACTGCAGACGATGCTATTAACGGTTCTTCAAACGACAGGGATTTACACACCTTCAATGCAGACTTTACCGCAGAACAAATAGACGAACAAGAAACAGGAATTCGTGTTCGTAAAATCTATCAATTCAGTTATCCGGTAGAAACTACGCCTGCCGGTCAACGAGTTCCGGCTGCAACATCCGATTTTATTTCAGCCATAAATAATGGTACGCTCACCATCCATTTTTCAGGTCATGGAAATGAGCAACAATTAACGGCTCAACGACTTTTCCAAAGCTCCGATATACCAAGATTAAATAATAGCGAACGTCTCACCATACTCGTAACAGCTACCTGTTCATTTGGTCGTTTTGATGATAATAATGAGCAATCCGGAGCAGAAAAGTTAATGTTGCATCCTAATGGAGGCTCCGTTGCTACCTTTACAACAACGCGTGTTGTATATACCAGTTCAACGCCTACATCCGATAACAATTTTGGTCTGCATATTGAACTAACCCGCGAAATGATACGCCGTGACCAAAACGGACGCCCTCAAACGTTGGGTGATATTTACATGAATTCCAAAAACAACATTTTGGAAATCAGTACGGGTATTAATAACCGAAAATTTACGTTGCTTGGTGATCCGGCAATGACCATTGGGTTACCCGAAGCTAAGATTGAAATTACCGATGTAAATGGTATTTCAGACTTAGAACAAACACCTCTCCAACTTCGTGCTTTAGACCGTGTGGTAATCAATGGGCACGTAAGTGATGGTAACGGCGGTGTAAATACTTCTTTTAATGGTGAAGCCTCCGTACGTGTATTTGATGCAAGAAGATTTGAATTATTACCACAACCCGATTTGTATTGTTTAAATATGCCGGGGTGTGGTTTCTTTGTTCGTAATGATGTTCTGTTTAACGGAAGAGTAAGTGTTGTGAACGGACGTTTTTCAAGTGAATTTATCGTTCCTAAAGACATTGCCTATTCATCAGATTTAGGAAAAATTCATGTTTATGCGAAAAACCCAAATACTATGGACGCTGTTGGAGCATTTAACAACTTTTTCCTAAATGGCACTAATGAAGATGCAGAGAACATTTTTTCAGGACCTGAACTCGATGTTTTTCTGAATGATGATACCTTTATGAATGGCTCGCTAGTGAATAATTCTCCAAATTTAATTGTAGATATTTTTAGTGAAGCAGGTATCAACACAACAGGTTCCGGTGTTGGACACGAATTAGTTGCTACCCTAACCAATGAAGATCAAGGTGGAAGCAGTAAAGATATCATTCTAAACAGTTTTTATTCCAGTGCATTAGATGATTTTACACGTGGTAGAATTGAGTATCCTCTCGACCGATTAGAAGATGGTACCTATTCCTTAACAGTGCGTGCATGGGATGTTTTTAATAATGTAGGTGAAGAAGTAATCTTCTTTGAGGTTTCCGGTGGTGATAACCTTACACTCCGTAATGTATATAATTACCCCAACCCAATGAATAACTTCACTCGTTTTGCCTTTGAGCATAACACACCCGTTGGCGAGTCTATGGATATTTTTATCCGTATATTTACGTTATCGGGTCGTCCGGTTGCACAGATTCGTGATAATCGAATTGCTACCGGAAATTTAGAGCTTATTGAATGGAATGGTAGAGACGATGATGGAAATCGTCTTGCTTCCGGCACATATTTATACCATGTAAGAGTAAGAACCGATGGTGCCGCAGGGCGCCAAAATGTTGAAGAAATTGAACGTTTGGTTATTATTCGCTAGTTTTTATCACTAATCATAATAAAAAGAACACTATGAAGCAGTTAACAAGATCTGCCTTGCTATTAGCCATTATTTTAGGTTTTAGCACTTTAACAGCACACGCACAGGTAGGTATCACAGCGGTACCTTTCTTGCAAATTGAACCTGATTCCAGGGCTCCTGGTATGGGAAACACAGGAGTGGCAATTGCAGATAATGCATCTGCAGTTTTCTGGAATCCTGCAGGACTGGCATTTCAGGATGGAACACAGATTTCATTTACTCATGCTAATTGGCTCCCAAACTTCAATACAGATTTATTCTACGATTATTTAGTTGGGCGTCACTATATTGACGGAATTGGTACTTTTGGCGCTCATATCACTTTTTTAAACCTCGGCGAACAAGTTCAAACTGATGAAACAGGTCGAGAGATTCGTACATTTAGCAGTTACGAAATTGCCTCCGGTATCAGTTATGGTTTTAAACTAAATGATAATTGGGCTTTAGGAACCGGACTTCGTTTTATTTATAGTCGCCTTGTTCCATCCGGAATTGACGTTGGTGGCCAAACAGCCAGAAACGGAACGAGCGTAGGCCTTGACTTAGCGGCTTTATATCGTTCAAATTATTTCGACTCATTTGGGTTTAATTCAAGGTTTAGTGCGGGAATGAACCTCTCTAATATCGGACCTGCTGTACAATACACCGATAACCCTCAAAAAGATCCATTGCCAACGCTTTTACGTTTAGGCATTGCGTATGAATTAGAGTTAGATAACGATGGTATTAACACCGTCACTTTAGCCTCAGACGTATCTAAAATTATGGCAAGAAACGATACCACAGGTCGTGCTATGGGCGTAGTTGAGGCATTATTTAGCTCGTGGGATACCTATACTCGTTTTGATGGGCAGGATTTTGTAGATGTTCCTCTAGCAGAGCAATTTATGTACTCTGTTGGTTTGGAATACTGGTACGCAAGCCAATTTGCTATTCGTACCGGTTACTTCTACGAAGCACCTAATAATGGTGACCGCCAGTTTATATCTTTTGGTGCAGGTCTGCGCTATAACATTTTTGGTGTAGATTTCAGTTATCTGTACACCATTAAAGAAGACTCGCCTCTGGCGAATACAATTCGAATATCAGTACTTGTAGATTTCTGACACCCATCCCGTTAATTCGCATTACTGAATATTAAGACTGAATGAAATTCAATCTCAAATCGAGCAGGAAAATGGTTTTTCCGCCATTTTTCCTGCTCTTCTTTTTATCATTAAATCTATTTTCGGCACCATTTGTAAATCAGGCTATTGCCCAACAGTATAACCGCCCGGTTATTAGTGATGGCACGATTTATATCGTAGCGGTTATGGCTGAATTTGTACCTGATGACAACCGCTTCACTTCAGGGAATGGAACATTTGAGATTGATTTTTTAGCGAATAACGATATAACCATTTCACCTCTCCCACACGATAAAGCTTATTTTGAAAGTCACCTACAGTTTGCCCAAAATTATTTTCAAGCGGCTTCTTTTGGGAAATTAGATATAGAATACATCGTACTACCGGAAATCATTCAATTGCCGAATGAAATGAAAGCCTATTCACCAACCGGACCTGACGACTCCGAAAATTTTAAACTTGGTAACCTGGCAAAAGATGTATGGACGCTTGTGGCAGAACAGAATTTTTCCGGTTTGGAGCACCTCCCGCAAGATCGTACCATGTTTATTATCTTCCATGCAGGTGTGGGGCGCGACATTGAACTTACCGGTACTACTTTAGATAAAACACCTCAGGATATTCCATCAGTATTTTTAACCCAAGATGCAATCGGAAGGTTAATTGACGAACCAACATTTGATGGCTTTCCCATCACAGAAAACCTGCGTGTTACCAATACTGCTATTCTGCCACAAACCCAATCCCGCCGTGGCGAAGATGTTACCGGTGCTGAATTTGTACTTGAACTTTCCATCAACGGAATCTTAACTGCCAACATTGGAAGCTTCATTGGACTACCTGATTTGTTTAATACAGATAGCGGAGCATCGGGAATCGGTAGATTTGGCTTGATGGACGGTGCCGGTATTTTTTCTTATTTCGGTCTATTTCCACCTTTGCCCTCCGCTTGGGAGCGTTATTTTATGGGTTGGAGCACCCCTTTCGATATCGACTTAGATAGTGAAGAACCCATAGAATTAGAAGCCGTTTCTCAAAATGGGGCCTTTTCTCTTGCACGTCATTTTATATCATCTGATGAGTTTTTTCTTGTTGAAAACAGGCATCGTGATCCGCTTGATGAAGGCGTTACTTTAACGATTCGTACACCGGAAGGTACTATCGAAACGGTTACATTTGACAATACAGAAGATCGTTTTGATCCTTTTGATCAGCGTTTTTATGACGAAATATTACCGCCCGGCGTATTAATTAACGTATCCAATTTCGACTGGAGTTTACCCGGTGGTCTTGATGCAGGCGAAGACGGTCAGGTTGGTACGGATGACGACCGAATATTAAACGGCGGAATGTTAATATGGCATATTGATGATGCCGTAATTCGATCCACTATCGATGATAATGCCATCAACAATAACCCTGACCGACCCGGCATTGCGCTTCAGGAAGCCGATGGTGCACAGGATATTGGTCGACCCGGAACTACAATTACTAACTTCGCTAATGGAGGCCCGTTTGATTTTTGGTGGTCGGGTAATGATTTTACCGTAATCACCCCGGGTGGAGGAAGAATTGTTTTATATAAAAATCGTTTTGGGGATGATACATTCCCTAACAATAGAAGCAATAGTGGTGGCAGAACTTATTTCGAGTTTTATGATTTTTCTGATAATATTGCCACATCAACCTTTTTTGCCCGAAGAGTTCTTTCTGAGGATATTAACCTAATCGCAGAACTTGATTTAGATGGTAACTTCTTTACCGAAAGTAACGAATGGCCCCTTGCTATTTCTGCCCATAACTTCGGCGATGACACCATCGTTTTTGTTCAATCATCGGAGCATCTTTACACTATACCACTTGACGAGAATTCACAACCGGTTTCTGATTTCATTTCAGTTTTTGATGATGTCACTCCTCTTCAACATTTAGTTTTTGACAATACCTTATACCTCGCATTTTCCTTGTCAGGAGAAACAATTGTAGGTTCATATTCTCTGAATTACTCTGATTTCTCATGGACTGAGAGCTGGAACACAACCCTTCCTGAAAACACCCAAACAGGAATTATAAGTACACTTGGCATTGACTTTATTGACATTGATGGAACCCCATTCCGTTTAAATATACAAGATGGCGCATTAACTACCGAATCAACGAATTACCAGACGAGTGGGATTATCGGCAATGCTCAGGTAATTATTCGTGATGATTTACTGGAATTTTTCCCATCGCAATTTTCTTTCGTGATTCCTGGAATTGAAAAAAGTAAAAAAAACTATGGTGGACTAACAGAAATTGAAGTTGATCAAGTAGCTGTACCTTTTTTACTAAGAGACCAATCATTGTCATTATTCCCTAATGATAGAGAAGTAGAAATTCAAAACGGTCGCTTAAGTTTGCCTGCTATTGTCGATTTCGATAATAATAATTATATGGATTTTCTATTTACAGATTATTCCAATAATGAGTTGATAGGTAAAAACCGAAACGGTGGTGTTTTGTGGAACTTTCCGGTTTCAGCTATCGATGGAAAACAGTTTAACGGAACTCCTTTGATTGTTCAGGATACTATTGATGAAACGGAACGCATCATTTTTACCCCTGTAACCGATAGTTTATCATATACATTAGAAGCATTCGATTCCCGTTTGCGCTCTGTTGATGGCTATCCCTTATATCTTGGTTCACTTGGTGAATTTCCTATTGATGGGGTTCCTGTACAGCCGCTATTCTTTGATGGGCGATTATTTACAGTCAGCCCTACTGGGGAATTTAGAATCTGGGAATTTGAAGACCCCGGTACAATTTTATGGAGTAATGCTTATGGTAATAGTGCCGGGAACAAAATTCTTGGGTTGAATTCAGGTCAAACCCCTGCCCTTCCAATGTTTTCCATCTTGAATAAAGATGAGACCTACAATTGGCCTAATCCTGCATCAACCGAAACTAATATTCGGTTTGAAACACAGGGCGAAGCCGAAATAGAAATTACCGTTTTGAATATGAGCGGCTCACGAATTTACCGGGAGTCAACAACCTCAAGAGGGTTTGGTCCTCAGGAAACATTAGTTAGTACAGCAGGCTGGCCAAACGGGGTTTATTACGCAAGAGTTCAGGCAACTCAAAATGGAAGCCGTGAAACCAAAGTGATAAAAATAGTAGTAATGCGATAGGTTGTATATGCGTAATCAAATAACATTTTATTTAGCAGCGCTGTTTATTTCGCTTGGTGTGGCTTTTCAGGCCTCGGCTCAGCAAAATCCGGCCTTCTTTTCTTTTCCTCAAAATCACTTGGATTGGTACACCGTTGAAAGCGAGCATTTCTTGATTCATTTCCAGGAAGGCAACGACCGACCTGCTCAAGTCATTTCCGTAATTGCTGAAGAAGTTTGGGATGAAATCACCACGTTTTACGAATTCACTCCTGATATTCAAATCAGTATCATCCTCATTGACCGTCTGGATTATGCCAATGGTGCAGCTTTCTTTTTTGATAACAAAATTGAAATATGGCTTCCTGCACTACACACTTCCTTGAGAGGGACAAACGATTGGCTTCGAAACGTAATTACGCACGAATTTGCTCATATCGTACAAATTCAGGCTTCTATGAGTGGAAGCCGTCGTTGGCCCGTATCATACCTACAGTGGCTTTCATACGAAGATGTACGACGCCCTGACGTACTTTACGGATACCCATCGGGTGTAATTAGTTATCCGTTCTCCATTGCCAGCGTGCCTGCATGGTTTGCAGAGGGAACCGCTCAATACATGACCGGAAGCCTGCATTACGATTATTGGGATACTCATAACGATATGTTTTTACGAACCCGCATTCTCGATAACAAAGAACTCGGTCTGGTTGAAATGGGTCATTTCGCTTCAAAAACCAGCATGGAGCGGGAACAAGCTTACAATCAGGGGTTTTCATTTACAACCTACCTTGCCAATCGTTTCGGGGAAGATTCCATTCGTGAAATTACTGTCGGATTGAAGCGTACGAGTGACATAAGGCGTTCAATTCGTCGTGTAACCGGCATCGATGGCGAGCAAGTTTACCAAGATTGGGTTGACAGCCTCAGAACAAACTATCGGGACTTTACTGAGAATATTCGACCATTTGAGGCACAACCTGTAAACGAACTCGGCTTCTTTAACTTTAATCCGGTTTTTACTCCTGACGGTAAAATTGCGTACCTCAGCAATTCGTTTTTTGATGGCGCCCGACTTCAGTTGTTTCTACAAGATGAGCCTTCATCAAATAAAACTTCTTTAATCAATCTTAGAGATTCGCATGCACCAATTACCGGAGGGTTTCAACATAGTTGCGGGATGTATGCTGAGCCGGTCATCAACCGAATAGAATCAGGCTTTAGCTTTTCACCTGATGGAAATTTGATAGCCTATAACCGCACGCGTTTAAACAGGTTTGGGGAAACTTACAACGATCTTTATGTATTCAATCGCGAAACCGAAGATACCGAACGTCTTTCGTTTAGTGCGCGCCTAACAGAACCTGCATGGAGTCCGGACGGTGATAAATTAGCTGCGCTCCAACAAACCGACGGGACCCTAAATTTAGTTCTGGTAAATCCAGAAAACGGTGACATATCGCCATTAACTTCATTTACACAAGGTGAACAACTTTTAAAGCCCGTTTGGTCACCCGATGGGAATTTCATCTATGCCGCTAAAGCCGAGCGAAAAGGACGAAAAATTGTCCGGATTGATGTTAACGCTACACATTCTATTGATACTGTTCTCCGGTTTGATGACACCGATATTCGCGATCCGTTTTTGACCAATGATGGTGCATGGATGTATTTTTCGGCTGATTTTGGCGGTAAATTTGATGTTTATCGGCTGAATCTTGAGACAGAAGAAATCGAGAAACTAACCGATGTTATTGGCGGTGCATTTATGCCGTTTGTTTCGGATGATGGCGTCTTGCTGTATTCCGAGTTCACTTCCGACGGATACAAAATTCGTAAAGCACCAATTCATGAACTGAAACAACACCAACTTGATAACCAACGATTGGCCGTTACCGAAGTAATTCCATCACCCCGACCAAACGAAAGTTTGAATCCTCTCAATCAATTTGATGATGCTTCGATTTTATCCTTTGATCCGTCAAGATACGCTATAGCCGATACATCTATTTACGAGTTTACACTTACTACAAGAGGTCAGTCTGATTTCAGGCAGTTTTACTCCTATCAGGATACCTTTCTTGATTTCAGTTTTTATCCGGTAATTCGTTTCGATAATTACTCCAAAGAGTTCGGTAGTAATCGGGAATTGATGAAAGCCGGCCGAATCGGAGATATCGGTCGAAATATCGGTCGTGATATGAAAGTGGGCTTTTATATGAGTTCTCGTGAAGTTCTTGAACGATTTAACATCTTTGGAGGATTATTGGTAGCCCCTGCTTCTCTCGATGCCGGAAACCTGAGCGAGTTTATGCGTCCTGCAAGGCTCATAGATCTGGACCGTGACCTATTTTTTATTGCAGAGTACACGGGCTTGCCATTCATTGAAAGGCATTGGTCTCCTACAATTCAGGTAGCCTTGTACAACCTCCGCAGAAACGTTAGCAATGGGCTGGAAATTGAAGATTTTTCTTGTACAGCCTGTTTACCCGATACACTTTCGGTAAATATTGCATACGATATTTGGCAGGCAGAGGTAAATCTCATCAGCAAGTTAAATAACTTTAGTTTGCTAGAACTTGGGTATCAGTATACTCCTTACAGAGTTTCAACATCTTCATTTTTCTCTCGTGAATTTGATCAATTTGTTCCGGGTTCTACCCAACGATATTTTATTGGTTCTGCCCTATCTGCTACATATAACGTTGATTTTCAAATGCCATACCGTCATGGAGATATTGCCCCGGTTGGGGTTAGAGGACACGTAAGATACAGTTATTCTCCCGGCCGACTTTTAGACTCCTTCGAGATACGTGACGGTACACTCATACCTATTTACGAGAATTTCCAAAACCATTCCCTTGAGTTAGACTCGAGGATAGGATTTCCACTATTCGGACCAAATGTTTTCCAATTACGAACACGCTTTTTTACCTATTTCAATAATCCCGATGAATTCTTTTTTCTTGATTATATAGGTGGCTTCGATGGCATGCGCAGCTATCCGTTTTTTTCTCTTGGAGGCGAAACTACGGCTTTTGGTACGTTATCATACTATCAACCAATTCTCACGAATATTAACCGCCAATCAGGTCGTTTAATCCTCGATAAAATTTTTGCCCGCTTCTTCTTTGAAGCAGGTAATGGGTGGGGCGGCCCGCTTGGAATTGGTGACGATATCAAAACAGGTATTGGTGCCGAATTAAGGATAAACTTACTTACAAGTTACCTCTTTCCTACACGTTTCTTTGTTAGTGGAGCCTATGGCTTAAACCGTTTTGACCTTAACATTCCTGAAGGATTTGTTTCGGCAGCGGGACGCGAAAGCGTTTCTTTTGGTCGTGAAGTTCTAATCAATTTTGGAGTTTTATTCGATTTTGAATTTTAATAACCATCCTTGCTAACTAATTTGATTTGATATATCAGGTTTGAAGTTTGTTGGATGTAATACTAAATTTTAATCACTATGCGATACTTTTTGTTTTTGTTGATGGTGACTGTTGGTCTGGCATTGGCTGAATCAAGCCATGCACAATTATGGTCGGATGTAGAAGAAATTGATCAGATTTCCATACAGGATTTCCGATATAACTCATCTTCATCAACTTTTGGGATGGTGAACACATCAACAGATGGCTCATCAGGATTTTTAGGTACTATAGCTGAACGTCCCGGTTTGGCCTTGTTATCATCTGCTATTATACCCGGTTTGGGACAAGCGGCTAACGGACAGTGGTGGAAAACAGCAATTTTTGCCGGAATAGAAATTGGCGCGATTGCTCTTATGATTGAAAGAAGGAATCATGCCCAAAAAGTTGAGCGTCAGTACAATCAAATGGCCGACGAAAACTGGAGCGTGGTACAATACACCCAATTCCTTATCGAATATTCCAACCTTGATTTAAGAATTGAGGACTTTTTAACACCTGAGGGTATGGAGCGATTTTTGAATGATGGCTTTATTAACCCGGCTTTTAACAATGATATAGATTGGGCTACGATTAACCTTTCAGCTTTAAATGAAGCCGAAGCTGCTACAATTTACCGTTCAACCGGCATGTTTTTCTCCCATGTTGTTCCCGCTTACGGTTCACAACAATATTATGAGTTGGTAAGTAAGTATTTTCAATACGGCCCGGGTTGGATAGACTGGAATGGAGATATATCCATAGTTGATGGTGGCATTGAAGATATGTCGGAAATGTGGAGAGAACACGCACGAATTGAATCGGAATTCAATGAAGCCTATCGTTTTTCAAATAATATGATAATGGTTTTATTGGTAAATCACGTTTTTTCCGCATTCGATGCGTTTATTACTTCACGCCTTCGTTTACACAGAAATGCTATTCAATCAGAAGCAATTTTGCATGGTTCGGGTTTAGGTTTTAACTTAAAGGTTGGATTCTAATAACTCCTTTATATGATTAAAGTTTTTTTGGATAAACGACTCTACATTGGTACAGCAATATTAATA
>PXCK01000145.1 GCA_003566635.1 Balneolia bacterium
GAAGAATTGTTTTTGATGTCTCTCACCAAATCAGAAATGCTCATTGCCGGTTTTAAGCCCACCAGTATATGAACATGGTCTGCCACGCCATTAACGATAATCGGCTTTTGATTTTTGCCTTTGATAATGCCCGCAATGTATTTGAACACTTCGTCTCGCCATGGTTTTTGTAACAGGTTTTCTCGCCCTTTTACGGCAAAGACGTATTGGATATATATTTGTAAAAATGTGCCTGCAATAATGTTATTACACCCCTACGGGGTTTGGTTTAGATTGATCAATTTTGTTTTCTATAATCTTGTCATCCCTTCGGGATTTTTCAATTTTGGCTTGTTGTGTATTGCTAAACCCAAACAAGCCTGTTAACGCCAAAGGCAAGCCGGAACCAAGCATTTTGTAATAACAGAATAACACAATTATAATCTTTCGCCAAACTCTGTTCGGTACTTGAATTATATGAATTTAAAATGGCCTAATAAGAATTTAGGCCCAAATTACGCTTTAGAAGCTTTTTTAAAATTTGCTTTTGACTACATGTCTATGAATAATAATGGTGTATCCCTAATGCGTAATCCGGGTTTAATCGTTTACAATTTAAGTTTCATAATTTTGTGAATAATCCGAGATATACAAGTCAGGAGCTATCTAAACGGCAGATTTTGCAAATGTATCTGCCATTTGTGCTTCTTTTTCCTTTTTTGCAACTGTCATCAACCAAATAATACCGGTAATAATCATTACAATGGCATAAAGTTTAATCACCCCGGTAATCGTCATTACATTAAACTGTAGCAAAAGTGCAGCAGTAATAACAGAAATCGACTCGCTTATAGTTAAGTATAACCACTCTATACTAAAAACCCGACCACGATATTTGTCAGGCGCACGCTTTTGAATCAAAATTGTGTTCATAACCCAATTAGCCCCCGACGAGGTATGAGCGAGTAAAACAAGCAAAAGCATCACCCAAACCACCGATGCAAAGCCAATCCAAAAATAAAAGAATCCAGTTAGAATCATGCAAACACCTGTTAGCATTATCCACTTATTCTCATTGCTGAAGTAACCGCGTATCAGTAAGGGACCAATTGCTGTTCCAATACCTCTTGCTCCGTAAAGTAAACCAAGCCCTATTGAACCTATCAGCAGTACATCTTCCGATATGATAATAAGTGCGTAAACCATCCCTCCCAATCCAATCTCGAACGTTCCTTTTGCTATGGCAGGGCGTAGTACTTCCCCTCTTTTTCTAAGGAACTTAAACCCATCAACTACTCCTCTAAATGGATTTGCCATCTCGCGAATTTGTTCTTCGTCGCGTACATGTGGAATCACTGCCTTCCAGATGAAATAAGCAGATAACAAATAAGTAGCCGAATTGATGATAAATACCGTATCGGTTCCGAGTAGCTCAGTAGCAAAGCCACCAATGGCCATCCCAAGCGTAAAAATTACACTCCAAGAAAGATTTGATAATACGTTAGCATGAACCAACTCTTCGCCGGTTGTAATGTTTGGAATAGAGGCCGATTTTGCCGGTTCAAATACAGCAGCCAGCATCATTTGAGCTGATGTCATCACAAAAGCTAACCAAAGTAATGCTTCCGATTGAACCAACAGAAACCCAAGTACAACCACTGCCCTGCCTATATCACACCAAAACATGAGTGTACGCCTGTCAAAGCGATCGCTAAGAAATCCGGCAGCAGGTGATGATATCGCAAAGCTCAACATTTTGATGACGATAATCAACCCAAGCAGGAGTTCAGAATCGGTATACTGTAAAACAAGCGCATAGATTGCCAAAAGCCCAAACCAATCGCCAAAATTAGCCACAACTTGGCTAAGCCAAAGCCTGCGGTAATTATGGTTGTACCGAACAAGCCTGATGTAAGGGTATAATGCTCTCAATGATTAGTTTTTGAAAATGTTAGACTCCGGTACTGCCAAATCCTCCGGAGCCTCTTTCCGTTCCCTCTACTTCTTCTACTTCTTCAATGGCAACTCTGGTTACAGGAGCAATAACCATTTGTGCAATGCGCTCTCCATGATTAACTACAAACGTTTCAGCCCCATGATTTATCAGAATAACCTTTACTTCCCCTCTGTAATCCGAATCTATGGTACCGGGACTATTAACCATAGAAATACCTTTTTTAATTGCAAGTCCGCTCCGGGGGCGAATTTGCGCTTCATAACCCGTTGGAATTTCCATTACCAAACCGGTTGGAATTAGGGTTCGTTCACCCGGCTTGAGTGTTACAGGGTCAGCCCCTACAGCAGCACGTAAATCCATACCGGCTGCATATTTTGTTTCGTATGATGGCAACGGAAGATCTAGAGCGTGATCTAATTTTTTAATTTTTAGTATTTCCGACATCTATCTAATGTTTTTCGTATTCAATGAGTTTCAACCGTACACGACCTACCCAAACAGATACACTTGCTTCAATTGGAAGCCTTAACTCACTTGTATCATAAAAAGAATCGAATGAACCGCTAAAACCAAATGGTCCGGTAAGATTAGCCTGACCATAACTTTTATACACATCAATCCGATTATTGTCAAAGAAAGGACTTCTTTTTCTTGTAGTTTCTGTTGTACTACGAACCTCTACTAAAGACTTTTCATTATCGATATAAACAGGATACATGAAATCATTATCGGAACCGGCTATACTTCTCCCAAGGTGAAACAAAGCAGGACCACCATCAGCGGGACCAACCAATTCGAGGGTATCCCGAATTTCTCCATCACTAAAAAAAGAATAAACGAGATTATTTTCGTAGTCAAATGTGTAGCTATTGTAGGGAAAAACATCCCTGTGTACCTTATCAACCCAGAAATAAGTACTGTAAACCGTGTGTTCATTGTAGCTTAGGATTGACTGATAGTGGTACTCTCTATGCCCAACTAAAGGTATAGAACTATTCGATTGGATTACGGTATTCAGATGGCGGTATGTAGTTCCGTTTATAGTCGTATCAGATTGCAGTATATGCACTTCTCCAAGCTTCATAAAACCGTAGCGTACCTCGTATTTAAACGATTCTTTTAGTTCAAAAAGGGTCGTTAATTGGGGTGGTGGTGTATTATCAATACCAGCCCTGCCAAAAGCAATAGCTGAAATTATAGCAATTAAAACAAAAAAAATTACACCAACTCGCATATTACGTGAGTTTATAGATATTCTTCGAGGAAAGATGTCACAGCTTCTTCATCAAACCCTACCATAACGGCATCATCAATTACCAGTACCGGACGCTTAATCATAGTCTGGTGTTCTTCAAGAACATCCATCAACTCTGCATCACTTAAATTTTTATCTTTTAAACCAAGTGTTCTCCATTTCATCCCACGTCTGTTTATCAGAGTGTCCAACCCTAAACGACCGGCTAATGAATCGAGTTCTTCCCTGTCAAGTGGATCTTTTTTAACATCACGAAAATCATAATCAATACCTTTTCCATTTAGCCAATCAAAGGTTTTTTTCATGGTATTACAGTTTTTGATTCCAACAATCTGTAGCATTTATCGTCAGTCTTTTATGGTGAATATTCTTATTTTGTTTAGAAGCGTGGCAATTTGGTTGCCCCGTTTTGTATTTTTATTATGTACCACTACTTTGTGATACAACGTTACTAAAGATATTGATTCTCATTGACGGTTGACACACTTAGTTAAACTAATGTGTAAAACTTTTATTTCTTTCTACCGATTTTTTGTTTAATTATTTCGATTTGGACCTTTTAAATACCACAAAATTACCTGTAATCATTATCGCTATTCTACTTGTTGCTTGTAGTTCTGCCGATGAAGCTCAACGTAAATTCGAAGATAATGCTTTTCGATCACCCAGAAATATTACTGAAACTAATAACGCCGGGGATGTTATAAGCGAAGACCCTGACGACTGGCGTACAAGTCCTCTTTTTGCAGGTTTTGTTGATGTATTTCCTGCCTTCCCAAACCCTACTACCGGACAAACCGTTACGATTGAGCTATTTGTTACCGGTATTGGTTCTGTAAACGGATTAGAGGTTTTCCGTATTGATGACAGGGGGAGGTTTCGTTCGCTCTATTTCGACGAAAGAAGTCCTCTGCCGGTCGGCTTTTCTCAAATTATAATTAACCCGATACAGTTCAGTGAATCCGGTACTATTTCAGGTGCAAGAGGACTTCACAGAGTTTTCATTTTCGACAGGCGTGAAAATCTGATTAGCTATGGTGATATTTTAGTAGAATAAATTATGAAAGTTACCCCTACTCAAAAACAGGTATTACGCCAGCTAATTTTTGCCGAAACTTTTGATGTTATTAAAAATGAGTGCGGTTTAATGCGCGGTGAATTACGGGACGATTTAACCCAATTAATTCATGCAGGTTTGATTGAGGTTTTCGATATTGATGGAGCAAAAAGAGTGTTAAGCTATGATTCTGATAATTTAGAACTGTTCAGCTTCAGAGCATCAAAACAAGGGTTATCACATATTAGATAAAGCAATTATGAAAATTGAATCCACTATTCACGATACAACAAAACTCATTGAGTTTGAAGATGACAGAGCGTTTGTTCGCATTGATGAGCTCAACCTTCCTTATGAATTGCTAGCTCTTGATGAAGGCCGATTTGTACTAAGGTCAGGAAAAAAAACCTTTATTTTAGATAATGTCAATCTCAATGGAACTGAAATTGAGTTCACCCTAAATGGTAAATGGGTAAATGCTAAAGTAAGAGATGACCAGATGTTATTGCTTGATAAACTCGGCTTTAAAGTTGGTGGTACATCAGGTGAAGGAAGCCTAAAGGCTCCAATGCCGGGAAAAATCTTAAACTTAATGGTTAATGTGGGTGATGAGGTAAAACCCGGTGACCCTGTTGTAATTTTAGAAGCCATGAAAATGGAAAATGAGCTTAAGGCTGCTTCGGCCGGGAAAGTCACCTCCATCAATGCTGAAATCGGTCAATCTGTAGAAAAAAATCATATAATACTTGAAATAGAGAGCCTTGGATAAATTTAAAATAACGGGTGGTACTCCCCTTAAAGGTACTATACATGTTAGTGGGTCAAAAAATGCGGCTTTACCTTTAATGGCTGCATCCATATTGGGAGACGGGCCATCAATTCTAAGAAATATTCCGCGTTTAAATGATATTTATACATTTAATAATGTGATGCGGGTTACCGGAACCCGGGTTGATTTTAAAGAACAGGAAAACACAATTGAAATTGACCCCACTAATTTGAGTTATCCTGAATCACCTTATGAACTTGTCCGCAAAATGCGTGCATCATTTTATATGCTCGGTGCGTTGTTGGCAAAGAACGGATATGCCAAAGTTTCCCTTCCGGGTGGCTGTGCATGGGGGCCGCGACCTGTTGATTTACACATTGAAGGGTTAAAAGCTTTTGGTGCAGAAATTGAAATGGATAAAGGCTATGTAATTGCAAAACGACCCAAAGATGGTCTGCCGGGTGGTGAATACCGACTCAACCCAAGCAGTGTTGGGGCTACTGTTAACTTACTGTTGGCAGCGAGTATGGCAAAAGGTACTTGCATTATTAAAAACGCAGCAAAAGAGCCAGATGTAGTTCAACTTTGTGATTTTTTAGTTAAAATGGGGGCTATTATTAATGGAGTTGGAACCTCTACCCTAACAATTCAAGGCGTGCCAAGATTAGCAGGTGCAGAGTTTGATAATGCACCTGACCGAATTGAAGCCGGCACCTACATGATTGCAGGCGCCATGCATCCTGAGTCTGAAATAGAGTTACTTAATGTTTCTGCTGAAGACTTAGGGATATTTCCTCAATGGCTTGAAAAGACGGGTGTACAGCTACAAATGAATGGGAACAGAATCAGTGTTAAAGCTCCGGAGTTAATAAAGCCTGTTTCCATCATTACAGAAATCTACCCGGGTTTCCCTACTGATTTACAAGCCCAGTGGGCCGCCTTAATGACTCAGGCACAGGGTGAAAGTCAGGTTACGGACACCATCTACCCCGATAGATTTAGCTATGTACCAGAGATGAACCGACTTGGAGCATCCATAAAAGTGCGAAATAATACTGCTGTGATTAATGGAAAAAGCAACTTAGAAGGAACCTCTGTAATGAGTACTGACCTACGTGCGAGTGTAAGTCTGGTAATGGCTGCAATGGTCGCAGAGGGCGAATCCGATGTTCTAAGGATTTATCACCTTGATCGTGGTTATGAAAAACTGGAGGACAAGTTAAAAGGTATTGGAGCTAATATAGAACGGGTTGAACAAGGCGAATAATGAGATACACCATCGTATATCCATTACTTCTTATACTTTTTGTTAATTCTTGCGCTCCCAAGGATGAAAATCCTTCTTCCTATAATCATAATCCGGAAGATGATTTAAAAAATGAATTAGCCATGGCGTTGGCAGAACAAGAACCCACAGAATGCAGCGAAGCAGTTACAACCCTTGAAATGACTGAATGTGCCGGTGATAGTTTGAATAATCATCACACAATTATGGAGTCGTATTTAAGCGAGATATACGTTCGTTATTCGTATGATGAAGAGCTTGTTCAGGAAATCAAGCAATCTCAGGAAAAATGGCTCGATTATATGAGTTCACATTGCAAATCTGTTTATGCTTTGTGGAGACATGGAAGCGTTCGAAACCTGATGGCCGTAGGCTGCGAGAATGAAATGATTAAAAAACGTACGATAGAGTTGTGGGAAACCTTTTTGGTTGGAGGAGACGGAAGTGCAATTTTACCTAAACCTGCATTCCAATAAAAAAGGGCTGAAATGAATCATTCCAGCCCTTACCAATAACAACACAAACTATCTTCTATAAATCTGCAATGTTTAAACGGTTGATTGCACGTTTTAGTGCCAACTCAACTTGTTTATCAGCGACTTTTTGCTTTTTTATTTCTTGTTCGGCTCTTTCTTTGGCGATTTTCGCTCTTTCTACGTCTATATCGCCTTTTTTCTCAGCAGATTCTGCAAGGATAGTTACCTGATTATTCAGTACTTCAACAAACCCGCCATTAAGGGAGAAAACTTGTTCGCTCCCTCCAGACTCACGAACCAATACTTTACCAATTTCCAGCATTGACATAAGTCCGGCGTGATTATGTTTAACTTCGAACGCACCTTCTGTTCCCGGCATATTTACACCGGTCGCCTGACCTTGATAAATCTGGCCATAAGGTGTTAGAATTTTAGTGTCTAATGTACTCATCAATTCAAAAGTTTAAAATCAAGCTTCTGCTAATAATTTCTCACCTTTTGCGATGGCTTCTTCAATAGAACCAACGAGGTAGAAAGCATTTTCAGGAAGATGATCTAGTTCACCATCAAGAATTTTGTTGAAACCTTTGATGGTGTCTTCAATTTTAACATACTTACCATCAAGACCTGTGAACTGTTGGGCTACGAAGAATGGCTGACTGAGGAAACGCTGAACACGACGTGCACGAGCAACAGTAAGTTTATCTTCGTCAGAAAGTTCATCCATACCAAGGATAGCAATAATATCCTGAAGATCTTTGTAGCGCTGTAGCAATACTTTTACTCTTTCTGCACACTCGTAATGATCTTTACCAATTACAAGCGGGTCGAGAATACGAGAGGTTGAATCAAGCGGGTCAACCGCCGGATAAATACCAAGAGAAGCAATCTGTCGAGAAAGTACAGTTGTAGCATCAAGGTGGGAGAACGTAGTTGCCGGAGCGGGGTCAGTCAAGTCATCCGCAGGTACGTAAATAGCCTGTACAGATGTAATAGAACCGGTTGTGGTAGAAGTAATACGCTCTTGCAATGCACCCATTTCCGATGCCAATGTTGGCTGATAACCTACCGCAGAAGGCATACGACCTAAAAGAGCCGATACCTCAGAGCCTGCCTGAGTAAAACGGAAAATATTATCAACGAAAAGAAGAATATCACGGCTCACTTCATCGCGGAAATACTCAGCAACAGTCAAACCTGAAAGAGCAACACGGGCACGTGCTCCCGGAGGTTCGTTCATCTGACCGAATACCAACGTTGCCTGAGATTTTTTTAAAGCTTCTTTGTCTACTTTATCAAGATCCCAGTCACCTTGTTCCATTGCTTCTTTGAAATCATCACCATAATCGATTACACCCGACTCGATGAATTCACGAAGAAGGTCATTACCCTCACGAGTACGCTCACCTACTCCCGCAAATACGGATAGACCACCGTGCTGCTTTGCAATATTATTGATAAGCTCCTGGATTAGTACCGTTTTACCAACACCGGCACCACCAAACAAACCAATTTTACCACCCTTAGCATACGGACATAGAAGATCAACAACTTTGATACCGGTTTCTAACATCTCGGTAGATGAAGAAAGGTCAGTGAACTCCGGAGCAGGACGGTGAATCGGGTATCTTCTGCCACCCTCAGGCTCGTCGATACCATCGATAGCGTTTCCAACAATGTTAAACAGGCGTCCGCGAATGTCTTCGCCAACCGGCATTGAAATAGGTCCACCTGCATCAACAACTTCCATATCTCTTACTAATCCGTCAGTAGAATCCATAGCAATGGTTCTTACACGGTTTTCACCAAGATGCTGGGCAACTTCTAAAACAAGTTTTTTTCCATCTTGCATTTCGATATGGAGAGCATTATAGATTTCCGGCAGTGTACCATCGGAAAAATCACAGTCAACTACAGGGCCAATTACTTGAGCAACGGTTCCTTTATTCATGAGGGTTTAAATATTTATAAAAATTAGAGTTAATGAATAAGAATTTATGCCATAAAAGCTGGCAAATAAACTAATAATAACAAGTTGAGAAAGATAGGCTAAATCTACTGAAAACGCAATTGCATAAATCAATGGCCGGTAAGGTTGAGGCAGGTTTTTATTTTGAGGTGCTGAAATATTAATACTGAGTTATTTCGTTTTTTTTGAATCACCTTCAACACGATATAAAATATAAACTATACTCCGGGTGTATTATCGCCTGCCAACTATGCGGCTGGCTCAGGAAGATTAATCTGCGCCCCTATGATGCATGCCTACTTCTTAAGAATGGATTTCTTCACTTTTAGGAAATTAATCTGCGGTTGTCTGCTGCCTGCCTCACTTTAGTGAGGTAAATCTGCTTAATCAGTGGTGATTTTTAAAAGGGTGATTAACTATAGAACTAATTCCTTACCCAAGAGTATTTATAAGTGCCTATTTCTGAGATATGTCAGCACGTTTTCACAAATTTAATCGGCTACTCCGCAGCAGTATTTTATATAAGTAATTTGAAGCATTTTATCAGCAATTCCTAAATCATCTAAAAAATGGATCGATAGGACAACTAAATTACAAACACTCATCAATAATGAAATAAATACGGCACGATATAGGAATCCATTAAATTATAAATCCTATTGTTAATCCCCCTCGCAGCATTATCAGGGTCGGCAGTAAGTACTACAATCGCATCCATCTCAGGAAAAAGAAACATATACTGCCCTCCGTAGCCCCAAGCGAACCACGATTCTTGCCCTGCAAAATCATTACGCCACCACAAATAACCGTAATCATGCCCCCAGCTATTAAAGCTTGTTCTTTCAAAATACGGTCTTAACGAGGCCCTAACCCACTCTTCAGAAAGTAACTGCTGTCCATTGTAGTTACCGTTATACAAATACAGTTGACCGTAAGCCAGTAAACTACCGGGACTGAGTGCCATATTATTTCCACCAAAGAAATATCCTCTTGGGTCTCTGTCCCAGCCGCCAATTCGTATATTCATTGGCCTGAATAAATACCGTTCCGCAAATTGGCGCGTACTCATTCCGGTTGCTTCAGTTAATATAGCCGAAAGTAAATGCGTATCACCCGTGCTGTATCTCATAAACGTACCCGGTTCATGAACCAAGTCCGACCTGAGCGAAAAACCAACCCAGTCTCTGCTTGCAACCCATCTTCCATAATTTCCAAAACTAGTTGTTGGCAACCCGCTCGACATTGTTAATAAATGCCTTATACGAATATCATTTCTCAAATCTTCATCTTCTAAATTTTGAAAATACCCGGTCAAATATTTAGAAATGGGGTCATCTACCGATTCTATATATCCGTTATCAATTGCAATACCAACTAAACTGGAGATGATGTTTTTTGATGCCGATTTAATATTAAGTGGCCGGTTCCGATTCATATTCCCCGTATATACCTCTTCGATTATTTGGCCATCCTTATACATGATAAATGATGAAAGCCTTGGGATTTGCATTAGTTGTTCAATAAGTTCATCTTTTTGAACAACCGGTATAGTAACAACCGATTCCTCAGTAGTAAGCATTTCTGTCGGTTTCTCTTCCCAAAGAAGACAACCGCTAATGAATAGTATGCTAATGAAAAGGCAAAACAAATGTTTCATATTCGCCAAACGACAGACTTTAAAATCAAGTTCACAAAAAAGAAAACAAATTAACTTTTAACGTAGTTTAAGCCTAACAAAGAATTTAAATTAACGTACATATCTACTGTTTACCCTTTTTTTTTATTCAATAATCAGATATCAAACCCTAAAGCAATTTTAAGTGATAAAGTTTATACTAAGTTTTCTCTTACTTTTCTCCATTTTTAATCAAGCCGGATTAACCCAAAATAGCATTAGTGGTATTCTTGTTGATGCTGAGTCAGGAGAAACCCTCCCTGCTGCTAACATCCAAATTAAAGATACTTTTCGTGGTACCATAACCAGTAATGAAGGCCGTTTTGAGTTAACGATACCTGAATTTCCGGCTATTGTGGTTTTCCGCTTCATTGGGTACGAAACGCTCGAAGTTGAATTCACCGAACCAAAATCTAATCTTGAGATATCCTTAAACCCTGTATCTATAGAATTGGAAGAAGTTATTTTTACCGGCGAGAACCCCGCTATTTCTATTATGGAACGTGTAATCTTGAGAAAACAAATTTGGCGGGAAGATTTAGAATCATGGAAAGCTGAATCCTATACGCGACAGAATCTCAGTAATGATGATGGAATCGTTTCTATCACAGAAAGCTCATCCATAACATGGTGGCATCGGGACATGGGATTTCGGGAAGTGATTACCGACCAACGGCAGACTAACAACATCTTACCGGGTCAGAATTTTGCAGGCTCAAGCTATCTGCCCAATTTTTACGATGATGAAATAAGCCTGGCAGGTTTTCGTGTTATTGGTGTTACTCACCCTAATGCGCTCAGGTATTACGACTTTCGCTTAACAGGCATTCGTCACATTGACGATAATATTGTATACGACCTTGAAGTAATCCCAAAGACACGACTTCAGCCGGTATTTGAAGGAAATATTTCAGTTCTTGGTGAAGAATATGCTTTACTGGAAGTAAACTTAGTACCCGGTGAGAGCATTTTCTTCCCTCCTCCCATTCGTGATTTCGATTTAACATATTCTCAGCAGTTCAGTAATTATGGTGGCTCTTTTTGGTTACCCACCGATGTACGAATTAACGGAATGATTGATATCGGCTTCGTAGGCTTATCCATTCCTAATATCATTTTTAGTCAATCTGCTTCTATTTCAAATTATGAAATCAATATACCGGTGCCCGATTCTCTATATGGTCGCCAAACCGGCCTTATCGTTAGAATTAATCGTAGCGATAGTTTAAATACAGCTTTTCCCGAACGAATTCCGCTTACTCAAGCTGAAA
>PXCK01000217.1 GCA_003566635.1 Balneolia bacterium
ACCGGGAATATTTTTAACATAATTAGTTACCTCTTAACTCTATTTCACCTGCATCAAGGCGATTGATAAACTCTTCAAGAATTCTTTCCATATCAACACCAAGAATAACTTGGTTTTCCAGATTAATTGATTCTAACATGAAGTTTCCTGCACGTAACATTTCAATTTGTTCTGCGGTTAAAATTTGAGCTAATAGCTGAAAAATGTAAGATGTTTGCCCCCCTTGACCTACACTCGCAGTAGATGAACTTACTTTGAATTCAAAAATCTCTGAAGGTTGATATTGCAAACCCGTTGGTCCAGAAAGAACTGCAAAAACTTGCCAATAATATTTTGTATCGGGCATTAATGGTTGGACACTACCTGATGCCGGATAATCGAAAGACGTACCCCGAACTAACGCATCAGCCATTTCAAATTCTAATAATGAACCATCTACTTCTAATGGTAAATCAATGAAAGATGGTATGTTAACACTGAGAACCGGATCGGTACTTAAAGATGCCTGAATGAGAGATTCGGGAGATTCTCCTTCAACTCCTTCTACAACCACAATTCTATACACTTGATTTGGAGCGCCATCCCAGCGGAATGTTGGAAATGGAAACGCAAATGGTTCTGCACTACTTCCAACGATATCACCGGGTTGTATTAAGAAAACATCAAAATCATCAAAAAAACCTTCGATAGGAAGAACTGCTACTGTTTCAGACAACATAGTTCCTGCTCCTCTTGGCCCACCTTGATATATTTGCACATTTATCGTGAAAATCACGTTTGGTAAACGTGTGGATCCTCTTAAACTATTAACAAACTCTTCCCCCTCTGATGTTAATTCAGCAGTGGAAGATGTTCGTTCAGGAACACCTGGAATACCGGTTTGTAAACTATTATTGTTGGCAACAACAACCTGGTTTGGCCTTAAACTAAATGGCTCATCTTGATCTAAATCTACAATTAAACCGACGCCGCTTGCCCGAATATTAGCATGGAGGAATAAATCGCTAATGCTACTATTGGTTGTGTTTTCAATAACAAGGTTAAATAATCTTGTACCGGCACCATCGGTATCAATACCAAGTTGCGCCAAATAAAGAACCTGTGCCTGTGTTAGGATAGGAAGTAGTTGTAAATCTAACTCAACATCACCCGGACTTGCCTGTTGTGCTTTGGAAGTGTTTGATAAAGCTAAAGCCATTGATAGGCTTAACACTATTAAACACACCTTTTTAAATAATTGATACATGAGGTATAGTTTTTTTAAGTAATGAGAATTCTACTGGTTAAATTACTCAATCTTTTAAAGATAAAGAAACATATGACAAAATCTTCTGCTACAGCATTATTTAGTTAACTAATATGTCTGAAAAGGCATTTAACAATAAACTCAATAAATAGATAATCCTTATGATATATCTTCTATCAACTTTATAACTCTTTGAGTAGATTTACCATCAGTTTTTGAGAAAAACATTTTTTTAACCGATAACCGGTCTGCCTCGTAAGTGTCATCCCCATTTAGCAAAGCATTTAATTCAATTAAGAAATCCTTTTGAGAAAATGACTTGGGACCAGGTGTTACTGCATCATAATTATAAGGAAACCCTCTTTCGTAGTTTTCTAAATCATATGGAAGAAAAATTGGTTTAATATCTCGTAATAGCCCCTCAAGATAGGTACTGCTATAATCTGTAATTATAATATCTGAGCAAATCAACAAATCATTTATCTGCTCTACTTTATCCTGACTCGCCAAAACAAATCGATCGTAGTTTTCATAATCTGAAATATTTAATGACTCATTAGGATGAGGCCTTAGAAGAATGTAAGCGTCATTGTCTGTTAAAAACTTCTGAATAGCACCAAGGCTCAAATCAGGAAATGGGAACCACTTAGTTTTGGTACGTTTTCTATAAGTAGGTGTATATAATATTATTTTTGCTGAATCTGAGACATTCGATATTAATTTTTTCAACCCGGATTTATTGCAAGATGATGTTATAAGGGCATCATAAGTGGGATACCCGGTTTCATAAAAACTAGTCTGAGGAAGATTAAAACGTTTTGAAAAAATATCGGAAACGAACTCGGAAGATGACAAGAAATGTGTAATTAGACTAAAACGATATTCAAGAACTTTTCTGTGAAGCCACACAGGTGGTTTATCAGAATTCGGCCTCATATACTCGCCTTTCTTTGTTGGTAAACCATGATAGGTTTGTATTATTGATGCATTTCTTGGTAGTCTTAAAAACGCATAATCACTCGTGCCATGGGTTAACAAAACTACTGATGCTGACAATAACTCGGTAACTCCTCTTCTGGAGTGCATTAAGGCAACATGTTCACTGCCAAAACGCTGCTTAAGGGAATTATACAAGCTGGAATTACGTGTTAACCATACAGGCTTGAGCGAAGGGTTATTTATAAGTGCTTCAAAAATGACCGCTGTATTCCCACGATAACCTCTTCCATGGAATGAAGTAAGGATTACTTTTTTCTTGCTTTTTTTTATAGAAAAAGACAAAAAAAAGGAAACACAACCCCAAAAAAGTTGAACCAATAAGGGAGTATTGTGTTTCAAAAACATCTACTGATTCCCAAATCCTAACTTTTCTTTGAATTCAAATATTTAGTTACTCTTTCTAAATCGGTTGCATTATCAATTTCGTCCCACCAATTATTTTCAAAACTAACTACCTTAAAGTCTAAGTTTTTCTTAACAACCATATCATGAATAACAGATTCATAAAAAGTGTTTACATCTCCCTTTTGAATATATGAATCCAACATGTAAAACAGTGTTGATACCGTATCATCATCGAAAGAACAAATATTAACCGTTTTATACACCGGCTTCTTGTTTGGTAAGTTAGGTCTGAAATATAGGGCATCTAAATAGCCATCTTTATTTACAGTAGCTGTTGTTCCTAAATGAATTTCCGGGTTATAAATATCAAGTGCAATAGCATTTTGAGTTTTAAAATTAGCCAACACCTCCTTATCAAAAACCAAGTCTGATTCTATAAGAACAAACCCCTCATCCAAACGAAGTCTGGCAAAAGCAATCCACAACGAATAAATATTATTTGTAGTGGCATAGTAATGATTGTAAACCATATCGAATTGAATAGGATATTTTTTTGCCCTAACATGTTTACCTATCATTTCGGCTTTGTAGCCACCCACAACAACTATTTTAGTAAATCCCTGAGAAATAATTGATTCTATTATATAATCTAAAATAGGCTTGCCATCTACCTCAACTAAACCTTTGGGCCTTTCTTTGGTTATTTTCCCAAGTCTGCTTCCTAAGCCTGCTGCTAATATAACTGCTGTTTTAATATTGCTCATTTAGATTTTTTTGATCGGATTATATCAATTATTTGGCTGTAATACAATGATACAGCAATAAGGTTTATTATTTTTCAAAAAAGTGTTGACATCACCTAATTATTGGTCGTATATTTGGATTCTATTGAAAAAGGTCCGGTAGTTCAGTTGGTTAGAACGCCTGCCTGTCACGCAGGAGGTCGAGGGTTCGAGTCCCTTCCGGATCGCTTAAAGCCTAATCGTTTTTACGGTTAGGCTTTTTTGTTTTTAAACATTTTTTAATAAAACTTGATAATTAATTATTGAAACGTCTTTTAAGTTGATTTGATAAAATGTATTCTAGAACAAAATTCTTGAGTAAAAAAGTACTTAAAGTATATTTTTTTGATCAATTAGTTCCTTTGTGCTGATGAAATATTTCATTTATATAACCCATATAAGAGTTTAACCTTAAGTAAAACCTTGATTATTACCTCTTTTTTACAAAAATCTTTACAAAAAACGTCATTTATGCTTGATTCGTGAATATTAGTTAATTACCTTCGTTTTGAAGTTTTGAATATTCTTCACTATTTACCATTAACAATATCAAACGGAGATAACAAATGAGTCGTTTTCACGAAGTTAAGAGTCTTGTAGATTCACTCGAAGAAGACATGGATAAGTTTTACAGCAAAGGCAATAAAACCGCCGGAACACGCGCTCGTAAAACCCTTCAAGATTTAAAGAAACTTTCTCAAGAAATCAGAATTGAGATTCAGGAAAAGAAAAACGAAGGATAATATTTATTTTTCCATTTCCTTATTTTTAAGCCACCCCTAAAAGGTGGCTTTTTTATTTTCAATTAATTCTTATTACTTATGGTTCGTTTTATATTTTTGGCTTTAGTATCTCTTCTGTTCATTTCTTGCTCATCGGATAAACCCGATGTAAAACTTGTAGTATTATCGACTACAGATATACACGGTCATTTATATGGGTGGAATTATAATACCGATCAACCTGACCCGGCTCACAGTCTGTTACAAGCTGCTACAATAATAGAAAGAATTGAATCCCAAAACGAACATACTCTTTTATTAGATGCAGGTGATTGGTTTCAAGGTAATTCATTTGCAGATTTTTTTGCAGGAATTGAACCTGAATTACCAAATCCACAAGTTCAATTATTCGAGTTAATGAACTATGATGCCGTAGTTTTAGGCAACCACGAGTTCAACTTTGGTATTGAAACGCTCAACTATCAACTTGATATGGTTGATGTTCCTTTTCTTGGTGCCAATATCACCGATTATCATACCGGTGAACCCGCTTATACACCTTATATTATTAAAGATATAGGTAGTTTTAACGTGGCTGTTATAGGCCTAACTACACCCGGCTCAGCTATATGGGACAGACCGCGAGTTGAAGGTCGTTTAAATTTCGAAGATGGAGTTGAAACTGCTGCATACTACGTGCAAAAAGTTGAAGAAGAAGGAGCAGATGTGGTCATCATCCTTGCACATTCCGGTTTTGAAGGAGCTACCTCATACGCATCTGATACTTTAGGAGAAGAAAACTTCGGTAAGTTAATTGCTGAACAAGTGCCCGGAGTGCATGCTCTAATCTTAGGGCATACACACCGTATAATTGAAGATCGTGTTTTTGTTACTGACGCAAATCCTTATGGTGTTACTGTAACACAACCCGGACGATGGGCTTCTCACATAGGTAGAACAGAACTATATCTAACCCGTAGGGCTGATGGATCTGCTTTTGTTGGTTTTGGCACGAACGAAGTAATTCCCGTGAGTGATGAGATTCCTCAGCCTGAGTTATTTGAGCAATTTAGCTATGCTCACGAAATGGTACGAGAGTACATTAACGAACCTTTAGCAACCACCAGTTCAGTTTGGGAAGCAGCCGATGCCCGATTGGTTGACAGACCTATTATTGACCTCATTCATCGCGTACAAATGGAAGCTACCGGCGCTCAATTATCAGCAGCCGCTATATTTAACCCTAGTGCATCCTTTGGCCCGGGTGGTATTACCCGAGGTGATGTGGCAGCAATTTACCCTTATGCAAATACACTTTTTAAACTTGGTATAAACGGTAGTGATTTGCGTGAGTTTTTAGAATTCTCTATGCGATATTATGCTACAACACCAATAGGTGAATTTCCGGAATCGGCAGGCGTAACACCCGGTTTTAATCTGGATTTTGTAGCCGGTGTTAACTATGATATTGATCTTAGCCAACCCGTTGGTAATCGAATTCTAAATCTTACCTATGATGGTCTTCCCGTTCAAGATAACCAAGAATTTACCATAGCCGTAAATTCGTATCGAACTGCCGGAGGCGGAGACTTTGAAATGATAACAAGAGCTGAGGTAATTACTGAAATTGATACCTCTGTTCGTGTACTTATTGAAGAGTTCCTCATCGAAAAGGGACAAATTGAACCAAGCGATATATTTATGCCAAACTGGCGAATTCTAGGTCTATAAAATTGAGATCATTATGGAAATTGATTTAACAACCCCGGCTCTTCTCTTTCCTGCAATTTCTTTATTACTGCTTGCGTACACCAATCGCTTTTTAACGCTGGCAAACCTAATTCGTGGGCTGCATAAACAGTATATGGAAAATCACGACAGTATTATTTTAAGCCAACTAGTGAATCTCAGAAAGAGGGTTTTACTAATTAAATCTATGCAGGCATATGGTATCGCCAGTTTGTTCTTTTGCGTATTCTGTATGTTCTTATTGTTTGCAGGATACGAGCTATCAGCCCGATACACTTTTGGAGTTAGTTTAATCCTTTTGTTGATTTCATTGGGAATATCACTTCGGGAGATCCAAATTTCTGTACTTGCGCTTAAAACCCACTTAACTGATATAGAAGAGCATCAACACCGTTTACGCTAACCGCTTATAGAAATTATGCTTCCAAATTTCAAAAACTACCGTTGAGGTTCAAAAAAGGACTTAACCCGAATTATTCACTACTTAATAATATTGTGGTATTTCCCATTGGTAAAGTTAGATTTAGAAAGAACTGTGACATCCCAAAATTGAGTGAAGGAAAAATGCTGCGAACTTTCCACGTTAGCGGCGTTGAAAATAAAAAATCATGCTCAGGGTACCGGTGTACCCTTCCGCTGATATTTTTATCTTCGCCTTGCTAACGAGAAAATTTCTTGATGAATAATCCGGGTTAAATACAGAATAACTCTCTGCGTAAATCTGTGAAAATCCGTTAAATCTGCGGTTTATTATATTATGTTCCAAATATTAAAAAGGCAAGAACTAATAAAATTAACCCCGATTATTCATCTAAGTTGAGCCATGCCTTTACTCTCCATACCATATTCCTTTTCTAATACTTTAAAGTGCTCCAAAATTCTTTCAAGTATATATAGATTTTCCTCAGTATTAGTTCCGAAATTATGAGGATGCCACCAAAGGTGATAGTCCATACCCGATTTGGCCGCCTTCTTCATTTCCGACTTTATTCTATGCAGACGCAAATTTTCAAGTTTTCTAAGTTTCTGAGAGTAGGGTCGTAAAAACCTGCTACCAACAGTTGATATCAATTCTGACGATAACTTTTCTGTTTTACCGTTTTGATAACCCGAAACAGGAACATAAGCATCCGCTAATCTACCTCCTCTTTTCCATAATTCGGTTGAACCATCACCATCATCTTCTCTGTAAAACGGATGTGAAGGATTCCTGCGAATAACGTTAATTCCATGGTATAAAAGAACATCATCATAATCCGGATTGTATTGATTTCTCGGGAAAACGATACTTTCGAGTTTGTAACCCTTATCCGTTGCGATTCGCACAGCGGCATCCACATCAGCACGGAAATCTTCTTTTGTTTGCCCGGCTTCCAGACAATAATAATGGCTCCATGTATGCGTGGAAATCTCCTGTCCCGCTGTTTCACTAATTCTCTTTATTATTGAATGCGCAAAATGAAGCGGGTCTTCTTTTTCATTTTTGCCGATAACTTCCTGATATGCATCTAATTTTGAATTCGTATAATTCGGTTTACGTTCTGGAGCGTATGCCAACCACTCCTCTTTACTTTCGGCGAATAACATTCCAACTGTTGACCATGTTGCCTTAGCGCCATACATCTCAAAAAGCTTAAGCATAAATGGAATTGCAGTCCTCGCTCCCATCAAATTTCTGCGGTACGGGCCACCAACAGTCTTCTTGTCTCTCACACCCCAGTGCAATTCAAAATCAAGTGATATGATAAATGATGATGCCATATTCTATCAGTTTTGATATTCTTTCAAAATACATTCCCAAACCTTTTGCTGATCAAAGCGTTCTTCTATCATGGTTCTCGCATTTGATTTGAGCTTATTGAATAAAACTTCATCCTTCAATAGCTTTTCCATTGCATTGTATAAGGCATCTTCGTCCTTCTTGGGAATCAGTAATCCGTTTACTTCATTTTCGATGATTTCATTACATCCGTTAATGTCAGTTGCGATAACCGGCAGTCCCATAGAACCGGCTTGCATGGGTACGTTTGGAAATCCTTCCCGATAAGATGGAAATACGCAAACTTGAGATACTGCATATACGGGTCGCACATCATCTAAAAAACCGGTAAGGATAATATCAGGATTATTTTTCATTTCCTGTTTGATGGAGTCTTTAACTGCATCCTTTTCATCTTCAAAACTTCCGGCCATCAATAGTTTTATGTGGTGATGTTTTTCTTTCAAACGAAGGAATGCACCAATTAACTCGTGAATTCCCTTGTCACCCACAAACCTTCCTACAAAACAAAAAACAAAAGAATCATGGCCAATTCCCCATTTTCGTAAAAATTCCTGCTTCGATGCTTTAATTAATGACTCACTAAAAAAATAGGTATCAATTCCGTTTGAGCTGCCATTTCCCAAAACATGAAGTTTATCGGATGGAATCTTAAAGTTTGCGTCCATCCAGTTTTTTAATCCAATTGAGTTTGGGTACACGCCGGTAGCGCAGCTAATGGTCATTTTTTCTGTCATCATTAAAATAAATCGCAGGATTCCCTTGGCTTCCATTACAGGAAGTCCTGCAACAGTGTGGTATCGTTTTTTAACACCCGCAAGCTTTGCAGCCATCATTCCAAGCAAACCGGCTTTCGGAGTGTGCGTATGTACAATATCGGGTTTTTCCTTTCGGAATAACCGCCACAATTTCCAAAGAGCTGATAAATCTCGAAATGGGGACAGCACACGTGTCATAGGTACTATTTCATGCCGGCAACCTTCATATCGAATGACGTCTTCCCGTTCGGCACCATCAGAACTAACCATTACAACCTCTATACCCTGCTCTTTCATAAAGCGCATTTGTCCCCGAAGCAAAAACTTCAGAGACATGGGTACGGTTGTAATTCTGATTAACTTCATGAAATCAATTTATGAAATTACAACCTTTAATCGGTCGCAAGTTTATCATCCGGTGGAAAACCAAATTGGAGATAACGAATTGTCCGGCCTATTTCAAGGTGTTTTTTCTCATAGTAAGTTTTGATTTTCAAAACATCGGGCACAGGTGATAGAGCGTAAACATCCGGGATATTTTTAAACATCGGAAGGTTGTACTCTTCAATCATTTCAAGTGTAAATGTATATAACTCGGGTGAATCTGTTTTTAAATGAACTTTTCCTCCCGGTTTCATCACTTTCTTGTACATGGATAAAAACTTCGGAGAGGTCAATCGCTTATTCACTTTGCTGTCTTTCAGATATGGATCAGGAAAGGTTATCCAAATTTCCGACACTTCGTTTTCATCAAATAATCCGGTAAGATAATCAATCTGTGTGCGGATAAAGGCTGTGTTATCCAGCTGTTTTTGCGAGCAAACTTTTGCTGCTTTCCATAACCTTTCCCCTTTTATATCCATCCCGATAAAATTTGTCTGCGGGTTTTGTTCTGCCAATGCAATGGTGTAATCTCCCTTCCCACAAGCCAATTCCAAAATGATATCAGACTCATTTTCGAAGAAAGTTCTTGCCCAATTTCCTTTAAGTTCATGTTCAAAACCGGGGCGAAAATGACCTAAATCAACTACATTTTCCAGTGTTTTGATCTCACGATATCGTAGTAGTTTATTTTTTCCCATTTTATGGATTCAATCGTTTTATTTGCCAATTTCCGTTCTCAAGCATGTATTGAATCCGATCATGCAACCTTCCCGGCCTGCCTTGCCAAAATTCAATTTCATTAGGAATGAGTTCAAATCCACCCCAATAATTCGGCATGGGAACTTCTTTACCTTCGTACTCTTGATAAAGTTCGTCGAATCTCTTCTGCAGTTCTTCTCTCGAGCCTATCTCCCTGCTTTGATGAGATGCAAGTGCGCCAATCCTACTTGCGTAAGGTCTTGAATCAAAATAGGCTTTAGAAGCTTCATAACTAATTTTGATTATAGAACCTTCAATCCTTACCTGCCTTTCCAACTCCAGCCAATTAAAGCAAAGTGCACCGAAGGGATTCTCATTCAACTGCTTTCCTTTTTTACTTTCGTAATTGGTAAAAAACACAAATCCACTATGAGAGACTTCTTTCAACAAAACAACCCTTGCTGATGGCTTTCCGTCTTTCCCGGCTGTTGCTAATGTCATGGCATTAGACTCGGATAGAGATGAATTCAAGGCATCATCAAACCATTTTTTGAATTGGATGATTGGATTACCGGCTACATCGTTGACTTCTAAAGATGCGAGTTTGTAGTCTTTTCGCAAATCTGCTATTGACGATTTGGACATTAAAAATCATTTTTTAACGGGTGAACATTTACTTCATCGACTAATAAATATTGAGGTCTTGTTAGCATAAATACGGCCACATCTGCGAGGTCGTCTTGGTCAAGTCCGTATGGCGGAGGTGTATCACCGTCACTCCTGCCGCCAAATGTTGAATCGGTCAAGCCCGGACTAAGCAGCAATACTTTCACATCAAACTCTTTCAATTCTCTGGTTAACGACCTGCTCAAGCCGTTGACTGCATGCTTGGAAGCTGAGTAAAGTGCCATATTGGGCAGTGGACGGGTTCCTAAATCTGAGCTAATGTTTAGCACAGTTCCCTTTTGTTGCTTTAAATCGGGTAAGGCCAAGCGTGTCATTTCAGTAACAGTGGTAATATTCAGTTCTATGATACTACGATTTTCCTCTTCAGTATGCTCCCCAAAAGGACGATACCATCCTGTACCCGCATTGTTGATGAGTACATCAATCGGACCGTTTTTCTGACGGGCATAATCCAAAGCAGATTTCATTTCATCGGATTTGGTTAAGTCTGCACCATAAACAACTGTGTTCGATCCTAGTTTTGAGGCAATATCTTGGAGCTGTCCTAGATTACGAGCTAAAAGCGAGAGTTTTGCGCCCTCTTTGTGCAATGCAAAAGCCAGTGAGCGACCAATTCCACGAGAAGCTCCGGTAATTATTATATGTTTCTCTTTTAGGGATGTCATAGTTTTTAATCAATTATCATTTCTGAGGGTTTTGGTAAGGTGTAAGCTAAGAAAGCTCCGGCTATCATAAATAAAGCAAAAATTGCAATGAGCCATTGAATACCCAAAATATCTGCAAAGATACCAAATATCCCAGACCCAACCGTAATGATACCTACAAGTGTGTTGCTTACCGAAACATAAAGCGGGCGGTCTTCTTCGGGTGCAGCATCAATCAGATAGGTTTTTCTGCCAAGTCTTGTTCCGGCATGAGCAAAACCAATCATCATAAATATGAAGGAATAAAATAATGGGGATTGAAACGATTCAGGTAGGAATCCAAACGTTAAAGCCATAACTGCTGATGCAAATCCGAGTAAACCCGCGTACATCATGGTACGAGTACTTGACTTATCGGCCAATCTTCCCCACAAATAACTGCTTAATACCATGGCAAGACTGTTTGTGATCATAAATAAACCGAGACTGCTTACTTGTGTCCCTGTAAGATCACGCGCCAAAATTGAATAAAATGGTACCACTAAAATTACACTTAATAGTAAACTGCGAGCAATTATGAAGCGGGTAAAATATTTTTGCTTTTTGAGAATTTGAAAACCGCTTATAGCCTCTTGAATGGCTGAACGACCTCCGGCAGTCGCTCCTTTTTCTTCCTTAATAAAAGCAAAAAGCACCGAGGCAAAAAACCACAAGATAGAAGCTATACCAATTAGAATTACATAAAGTGAAACATCTTCCCCTGCTCCTATATACCGGTTTATCAAAACTCCTGCTATTAGTGCAAGCGCACCTCCAACGGTTGCACGTACCGATAGCAGCTTGCCTCTCTGCCCTTTAGGAATCGTTTTTGCTAAAACATCTTTAA
>PXCK01000093.1 GCA_003566635.1 Balneolia bacterium
AGATTTAAACCCATTATGCTAACAGCCATAACAACTGCTGCGGGATTGACACCGTTACTGCTCGGGACATCTATCGGGGCGCAGTTTCTGAAACCGACGGGCGTAACCGTTTTCTATGGATTGCTATTCGGTACCTTCCTGACCCTTGCATTGGCACCTTGCCTGCTGGTTTTGGCCAATAATATAAAGCGTGGTGCAGTTGCATTAACCGGACGCGGATGGCCATCTAAAGAATCGGTAGAAAGAGCCCGCAAAGAGCAAAAGAAAATTGAAAAGTTGAAAGCGGAGTCGTTATGAAAAAACAAAATCAAACATTAACCCAAAAATTTATGACAAAGAAGTGGTTCGGAGTTTTGTCTTTCGGATGGCTGATGATTTTCTGCTTTCAACTTTCTGCCAACGAAGTAAATGCACAATCAATGCAATCTGAGTTAGACCCGGTTTTAAATGCTACGCTTACTTTGGAAGAAGCGTTTGAAATTACCCTTCAACAAAATCATGCTATCAGAATTGAGCGTATGACAGCAGAGCAAGCCCGTAATAATGTAACCCTTGGGAATGCGGGTAGACTTCCGGTTCTCGAGGTCACTGGCGGGGCGGAACTCACGCGAGACAATACTGATTTGGAACTCGCGAATTTCGATAATCCTAATGCAGGAAACACAAGTATTTCGGTTGATGGGGCGCAATCAAGAACGTATCAGGCGGGGGTAAATTTACGCTATACATTATTCGACGGATTTTCCGGCCGATACAGATATCGTCAGTTGCAGCAATTTGATAAAACCGCTCAGCTTGGTACGAGGGTTGTGATTGAACAAACACTTTTTGATGTAGCCCAAAGCTTCGTGGCACTCCTTGAAGCCGAAGAACAGCTCATGATTCAGCGTGAAAACCTGGAGATATCGGAGTTGCGTGTTCAGCGAACCCGGGATGCCCGTGAATTTGGCACAGCCCGACAACTTGATATCCAAAACGCTGAGGTAAATGCCGGTAACGATAGGATTCGAGTTGAGCAAGCACTGAATCGCAGAAACGAAGCTTGGAGAAACCTCCGCTTTTTAATGGGGATGGAAGATGTGCAATCGGATGATTCACCGGAGTTAGTTTACGATTATATAACCGATACCAACTTAGAACTTGAAGCACTCTTACATTCCGCATTGAATCAAAATGTTCGTATAGAGCTTTCCCGGGCAGAGGTGAATTTGGCTGAAATCCAACAGCGTCTCGAAGCAGGAGGCCGATTCCCGGAAATATCACTACAAGGTCGCTACGGTTGGATTCAACAGGAAAATGACGCCAATCAGCTGCGTTCGCTTGAGCAAAACGGATTCACCGCTTCTGTGAATTTGCGTTACACCCTGTTTGATGGATTTAATACGCGCCGTGCTGTTCAAAACGCAGCCATTGAACGAAGAAGTCGTGAAGAAAACAGAATACAAATAATGCGCAGTGTAGAGACCGATTTACTAAACACATGGGCATCATTTACCACACAACAGCGCGCACTTGATATAGCCTCTGCAACTGTAGAAGCGGCGGAACTCCAATTCGAGCAAGCAGAAGAAGCCAGGCGGCAAGGCCAATTATCAAGCATCGAACTACGCGATACCCAGCTTAGCTTACTATCTGCCAGACTCCAAAAAACTCAAATCCAAAACGACCTCCGCCTGCGCGAAATCGAATTGCTGATATTAAGCGGCGGGTTGGGGTATTAGTGCATGGTTGGTGAAGCTTCCAATTCAGCTATGAAAAACAGGTATAATCCGTGAATAACGAGTACAAATAGACCCCTTCTGTGAAAAACAGGTATCCCGCAACATAAACAGACAACCTGTTTTCATAGAAGCCACATCTTCACATGAACAAGCCTGAAGTTGACCTAAATCCCGGTTTAATCATCCCTTACATCACTCAAACTCACCATCGCGGTAGCGTTTGAAGTATTTGCGCGAAGCTTCTACAACTTTTGGAGCAAGTAACCAACTATGCTGTGGCCTTCTATTATTTGACGAGCACCATTGTTCGGGTCTGAACATCATTATCGGTACTCAAACGATAGATGTAAATTCCACTTGAAAGCCCGGAAGCATCGAAGTTAACTGAGTGATGACCGGCGTTTTGTCTGTTATTTACCAAAGTTGCAACCTTTTGGCCAATTACATTAAAAACCTCCAGTTTAACAACGGAAGCTTCAGGCAGAGCATACTCAATGAGAGTTGTTGGATTAAACGGGTTGGGATAATTTTGAAAAAGCTTAATTGTTTTTGGGATTTGAATTGAATTATCATCGGTAACTTCAGTCCAAAAACCATTGTTTTCAAACCAGAAAGCCTGAGCTTGAGATAATTGATTAGAAACAGCATTAATATCTGCATCATTTGTTGGAGTATCAGTCTGTGCTACAGATATTGCATAAGCCAATCTTCTCATTTCACCGCTTGGAATGGAAAAAATCCCAAAATTAATAAACTGATCTGTATCTTGTGTCGCCGGCGGCAAATCAGTGAAACCTGGTTGCAGAATAGTATTCCACAATATATTATCATTAAAAGTAAGTGAACCGGCTGGTAAAGCTCTA
>PXCK01000219.1 GCA_003566635.1 Balneolia bacterium
ACTGCGGTGCAGTTAATTATTCAAACAAAGTGGTATAAATAATAAAAGCTAATTATAGTTTGATGTAAGAAATAAATTGCCAGCTTGTAAATCCTTTTGGAATTAACCACGGATTAAGCAGATTTTCGCAGATAACCGCAGATTGCATCCACAAGTGAAAGAAACTCTATCAAAAATACTATACAAGAGATAGTTAAAACTCCAGAATAAACATTGCATAAGTTCTACCACAGAGTCACAGACTTATAATAATTTTATAGATGTCTGCTAACAAAAAAGCCCCGCTTTTGTTAGCGGGGCTTTGAAATTACTCTTCGGTATTTTTTAAACTTTCGAGTTCGGCTTGAAGTTCCGAAATTCGATTATTCACTTTTTCCAGTTTTGCTTCGGCTGCATCAATATTATTCTGAATTTCATTGATGAGCTTCATACCTTTTTTATTTGGTTTGAAGTAGGTTTTAGTATCGTTGTACTTCAACGCTTCATCACGAAGTTTGTCGGCTTCTTTACGAAGTCGGAATAACTCGGAGTGAACCTTCTTAATGGCAGATGGTTCGGTGTAACCACCACCCGCTTCTATAGCCTGAGTGTTACCGGTAGATTTACGGTATGCATCAAAAAATACATCACACGCTTTTCTATAGCTATTCCAGAGTTTGTCTTTTTGACGAATTGGAACAAAACCAATTTGTTTAAATTCATCTTGCAATTTTTTAACAGCCTCAAGCGCAATTTTCATGTCCTCTGCCTTGGCAAGCTCTGTAATCTGAGAAATTATAGATTGCTTTTTGTCGGCATTGGCTTGCTGTTCTTCACGTTGTTTTTTGAAATACGCTCTACGATTCTCATAGAATGATTCCATAGCCTTGCGGAATCTCTTCCAGGTAGCGTTTGATTTCTTACGAGAAACGGTACCGGTCTTTTTCCACTCTTCAAAGAGCATTTCCATTTTATTACCGGTTTTGCGGAAATCTTCTGTAGCTGCTAGTGCCTCAGCTTTTTCACAAAGTGCAATCTTTTCATCATAATTCTTTTGTTCTTGTTCCTTGATTGCATCAGCATTTTCAGACTTGAAATCGTTAAATTTATCAGACGCTTCCTTAAATCGCTTCCAGGTTTCGTCATTCATTTTTTGCGGCAGGTTATCAAGCTTTTTCCACTCGCGATGTAAACGACTCATTTCCATTACAGATGCCAATAAATCATCGGCTTCAGTCAGGGATTCTGCTTTTGATATAAGCTTTTCGCGTTTGGCCATGTTGCTATCAACAAATTTCTTGAAATCAACATCAAATTCAAATCGGCGTTCTAAGAAATCATTTTCAGCTTTACGGAAACGTACCCACGTTTCTTCTTCTTTTTCTTTTGGGACACGACCAATTTTACGCCATTGCTTAGCAAACTTTTCCATGTCCTCTTCGTGCTGCTTCCAACTGATAGTGCTTTCGCTACTATCGGCAACAATCTTTTCCATTTTTTCGAGGATGGCTAACTTGCCCATCAAGTTCTCTTCTTCCTCTTGACGCACTTTTACTAAATATTCAACTCTATTTTCATCGAATTGGGCTATTAAAGCAGCTAAACGTGTGTTTTGTTCTTCAACACCTTCATTAGGTAAAGGCCGGATGTTTTCAAATTTACGTTGGATGCTATTGATATCACCTTGGGCTTGCCAGCGCTTATTAGCGACAATCTTTTCAGCTTTTACTATCAGTTCCTCACGTCGGGCAAGATTTTTTTCACGACGTTCTTGCAATTCTTTATAATGCTGAGTGCGACGTTCAGTAAAAACTTCTTTGGCTTTGTCGACCGATTGTCTAAGCTTGAGCAACTTATCAGTATCAGATTCGTCAACTGCAGGTCCTTCACCCCACTGAGATTCAATTTCATCGAACTCAGCGAAACCACTTTGCCAGTTTTTGGACTCGCTGATTTCCTCAGCTTTCTTTGCCAATGCTTTGAAGAAGCCAATCGGTGTATCATCTACTTCTTCTTCAGCGGGCTCTTCTGAGGCTTTTTCAGTTTCTTCCGGTACTTCTTCTTTAGATTCTTCTACTACCTCTGCGGGTGCTTTATCTTCAGTTGTTTCAGCCGTAACATCTTCTTCCTTTTTCTCAGCGTGTTCCGGGGATTCCTGTTCGGTTGTTTCTACAGTAGCTTCAACAGTCTCTTTAGCGGCTTCTTCATCAGGTTCAACTTCTTCAGCCTTGCTTTCTTCAACTGCTTTTTTATCATCCTCAGGATTTGGAGTAGTAGGTGCAGATTCGATAGCAGTTTTCAACCCATCGAAATCACCAATAGATTCAGAAGATTTCATAAGGTCGAATAACTCGTTTTTCAGAGTTTCATCAACGGTTTCAGCTGACTCCAGTTTGGAATGAATAGTTTTTTTGAGTTCCTCGAATTGTTGAACAAAAGGGTTTAGATGTTCTTCAAAATTATCGGTTACACCTGTTTTGAGAACTTTGCCTTCGAAAAGAGAATTGTTTTTTTGGGTTAACGCGCCTTCTGCCGAAACGAAAGAAAACGAGTTCTCAAACAAGTAGTTGTTTGATTCTTGAGCTTCTGTATGCATGCTTTATTGTTTAATTACAAATGAATTATACGCTCTTATTTTAGCGTAATTAAGTAAGTTGAGTAAATTATTAAATAAAATTGTATTAAACAGGAAAAAGTTCATTTAAAAATGGTTGAGTCCTAAAGGTTTTCATGTTGAGCCGCCGGCAATGAAAACATATCATTCAACCACGGATTAAGCAGATTTTCGCAGAGGGTCACAGATTACACCTCAAAAGTGAATCAGCCCTGCCGTGGATTAGGCAGGTAATGGGGGCACAGAGGGTGTTTGGTATCACTAATTATATCATCAATAAAGTAAACCACAAGGATTTTGGGTTTATGGCTAAAAGGGTTACGTCATTCAACCACGGATTAAGCAGATTTTCGCAGAGGGTCGCAGATTACACCTCAAAAGTGAATCAACCCTGCCTTGGATTAGGCAGGTAATGGGGGCACAGAGAGTGTTTGGTATCACTAATTATATCATCAAGAAAGTAAACCACAGGGGTTTTGGATTTATAACAAAAAGGGTTAAATCAAATAATAACATTTACAAAGACGAAAAAACCGATGCTTTGTGAATAATTCGGACTAACCTCTTTATCTTTGAGGTTAAACAAACTTTAGTGCTATGATATTATTAAAATTCGGCGGGTCCTCTGTGGCTACGCCTAAACGAATACAAAGCGTATTCCATATTTGTAAAAACGCAGTTGATAACGGTTGTCGGGGTGTAGTTTTTTCTGCCTTTGGTGGAGTGACCGATGACCTTATTCAGGCCGCAAAAGAAGCTTCTTCAGGTAGCGAATCCTATCTTAAATTATTAGGTGATATCCAAAATCGCCACATAGAAGCCGTTCGTGAACTTATTTCTGTCCCTAACCAAAGCAATACCATTGGACAGGTAAAAATAATGCTTAATGATCTTGAAGATGTGCTTCAAGGTATTCAATTGATCAAGGAGCTTACACCCCGAACGCTTGATTTTATCATGAGTTTTGGTGAAAGGTTATCCAACTTTATTATAAGTCGCTATTTTCAAGATTGCGGATTAGCTTGCGATTACCTCGATACCCGAAATCTCGTTGTTACGAATTATACATTCGGTAATGCATCCTGGGATAAGGCTGAAACTGCCAAGCGAATTAAAAATCACTTTGAAACAAATAATAAGCTGCAAATTATCACTGGTTTTATTGGTTCAACACCGGATGGAATTACTACTACACTTGGCAGAGGTGGCTCTGATTTCACAGCTTCTATTTTTGCCTCAGCTTTAAATACAGATGAACTTCAAATTTGGACGGATGTAAGCGGGGTGATGACAGCCGATCCGCGTAAAGTGCGTAAAGCCTTTCCGGTTGAGCAAATCACCTACGATGAAGCCCAGGAGTTATCGCATTTCGGGGCTAAGGTGATTTATCCGCCAACCATGCAGCCCGCCATGCAAAGTAATATTCCCATCCGAATCAAGAATACGTTTGATCCGGATGCGCCGGGAACTTTAATTACCCATCAACCCGAAAGCAGCGGATTGCCCATTAAGGGTATTTCATCTATCAGTCATGTTGCCCTTATTCAGGTGCAGGGATCCGGAATGGTTGGCGTTGTAGGTATTGCTCAGCGTATTTTTGGTTCGCTTGCAAAAGGGGATGTCAATACCATAATGATTTCTCAAGGCTCAAGTGAGCATTCAGTTTGTTTTGCGGTCGCACCGGAACAGTCTCTCTATGCCAAAAAGCTTTTGGAAGAAGAGTTTGAGCTTGAACAAGCCGCAGGCAAAATTTCTGAAATTACTGTTGATGATCAAATGTGCGTTGTTGCAGTGGTTGGTGAGCGTATGAAGATGACTCCCGGTATTGCAGGAAAAATTTTCCAGTCGCTTGGTCGTAATGGTATTAATATTTCAGCCATTGCTCAAGGATCGAGCGAACTCAATATTTCTATTGTTATCAATCGGGAAAATGAACAAAAAGCGCTCATAGCCATTCATGATGCGTTCTTTTTATCCGGATTGAAGTCGATGAACCTGTTTTTTATTGGTGCCGGTTTAATTGGTGGCACTCTATTAAGAATACTCGACGAACAAAGGGAGAAACTTGCCCGTGACTTAAAAGTCGATTTACGTCTGGTGGGTATTTGCAACTCACGTAAAATGTTGTTTGATTTAAACGGAATAGAACCGAATTCATGGAAACAATCTCTCGAAGAAAGAGGGGGAGAAATGAGTCTGGATGCGTATATCGAGCAAGTCATCACCCTGAATTTACCCAATAGTATCGTCGTTGATTGCACAAGCAGTGAAACGGTGGCCGATCAGTATACCTCAATTCTGGGTAAAAGTATATCTATCGTTACACCAAATAAAAAAGCATGTAGCGGTACGCTTGATGAATACAGATTGCTTCTTGATACAGCCAAAAGAAAAAATGCTTTATTCCTGTATGAAACAAATGTTGGAGCCGGACTGCCAATCATCAAAACGTTGGAAGATATGTACCATACCGGTGATGAGATTGATTCTATTCAAGGTGTTTTGTCAGGTACATTAAGTTATTTGTTTAACGAGTTTGATGGAAGCGTGCCATTTAGCGAGCTTGTTAAAAGTGCACGCGAGCAGGGGTACACCGAGCCCGATCCGCGGGATGACCTCAATGGCATGGACGTTGCCCGTAAATTGTTAATCCTTGCCAGAGAAAGTGGCTTTCCAATCGAATTTGATCAGATTGATATGGATTTGTTTCTACCCAAAGAATACTTTACGGATGAATCGGTCGATTCTTTTCTGAAGCGACTTAGCGAGCTTGATGGTCATTTCGATGCGTTGTATAAAAAAGCTGAGAGTGAAGGGAAAAAGCTTCGATTTATTGCATCGGCCGATCACAAAAATGCCCGTATTGCATTAGAACAAGTTGATGCTTCTCATCCATGCTATAATTTGCAAAGCACCGATAACATCATCTTAATAAAGAGTCGCTGCTACAACAATCGTCCAATGGTTGTAAGTGGGCCGGGTGCTGGTCCCGAAGTTACCGCTAGTGGTGTATTGGCTGATATCATAAAAGCAGCAAGGTCGTAATATGGCTGATTCAATAACCGTTTTTGCTCCGGCTACCGTAGCCAATGTAGCTTGTGGATTTGATGCCCTCGGATTTGCTCTGCACAAACCCGGAGATAAAATTGTAGCAAGACTTATATCCGGTAATGAAGTAGTTATTTCAAAAATCACTGGAGAAGAGGGAAAGCTTCCTCTCGAAGCCGACCGAAATACAGCCGGTGTAAGTGTTAAAGCACTCTTGCAAAAACTCGGGATTCAACAGGGCATTGAGCTTGAAATCCACAAACAAATGCCACTCGGCAGCGGTTTGGGTTCTAGCTCGGCAAGTTCTGGCGGTGCAGTTTTTGCTGCCAACGAATTGCTTGGCAGACCTTTAGAAAAGAAGGAACTTTTACCATTCGCAATGGAGGGAGAACGCATTGCCTGTGGAGCCGCTCACGCAGATAATGTGGCGCCCTCACTCTTAGGAGGATTTACTTTGGTTAGAAACTATCATCCATTAGATGTAATTACTTTGCCCTTTCCGGAAGACCTCTTTTGCGCCGTTATTCATCCTCATGTGCAGATTTTAACTGAAGATTCACGCAGGGTTTTGAGACGCCGTGTTCGAATGGAAGATGCGATTACGCAATGGAGCAATCTGGGTGGACTCATATCCGGCTTATATGAAAAAGATTATGATAGGATTGCAGCTTCACTCACGGATGTGATTTTCGAACCCATTCGATCTTTGCTTATTCCCGGATTTGACCAAATTAAAGCGGCTGCAATACAGTCCGGTGCACTCGGTTGTAGTATTTCCGGTTCAGGACCATCAGTTTTTGCACTTTGCAGAGGAAGTGAAACAGCAGAAAAAGCCGCCAAAAATATGCAGGATAATTTGGCTGATTTTGGTCTTGATTCTGACATCTACGTTTCAGCAATAAACCCACATGGCACAGTTATTATAGATGAAAACTGATATAAACTATTACAGCACGAACGGGAAATCGGAATCCGTTGATTTTCGACAAGCGTTAGGTAAAGGCCTTGCACCGGATGGCGGATTATATATGCCGGATTTCATCCCTCAATTGGATAAAAAAACACTTGAGGGATTTAGAGGTAAAACCGTTGCTGAAATCGGGAAGACAATCCTCGAACCTTGGTTTGGGGCATTTTTATCAAAAGAAGATTTTGATGGATTGATTGAGGACGCATTTAATTTCGATGCTCCTCTCAAAGAAATTGAATCGGGCGTTTTTATACAAGAACTGTTTCATGGCCCAACGTTTGCTTTCAAAGATTTTGCTGCCCGAATCATGGGACGCCTAATGGCAAAATTGGTCAGAAAAGAGGGAGAAACCCTCCACGTTTTAACGGCTACATCAGGTGATACAGGAGCAGCTGTAGCCGATGGATTTCATAATGTGCCCGGAATTCATGTTTGGGTTTTGTACCCGTCGGGCAAAGTTAGCGATATCCAGGAAAAGCAGTTTACCACGCTTGGCGGTAATGTGACAGCCATAGAAGTGGACGGTACTTTTGATGATTGTCAGCGTTTGGTAAAACAAGCTTTTGTTGATGAAGAATTGAACGCAAAAATGACATTGACATCTGCCAATTCTATTAATATCGGTCGCTTACTCCCACAAATGGTTTATTATGTCTATGCGTGGGCGAATTTGACCCATTCCGGTAAGGATCCGGTTTTTGTAGTACCAAGTGGAAACTTTGGCAACCTCACAGCAGGGCTTATCGCTTCCAAAATGGGACTGCCGGTTCGCAGGTTTATTGCTGCAAATAATAGCAACAAAACATTTCATGATTATTTGGAGGAAGGGGACTACAAACCGCGCCCATCGGTAAGAACACTGAGCAATGCAATGGATGTAGGTGACCCGAGTAATTTTTTCAGGATTTTTGAGCTTTATGGACGGGATATTCATTCAATCAAAAAATCCATTGGCAGTTATTGGTTTGATGATGATGAGACCACGAGAGCAATTGAGGAAATTTATGATGCAACCGGCTATGTAATGGATCCACATACGGCAGTTGGGTATCTTGGGTATAAATCTTGGATAGATGAAAATCCTGTTGATAGTGAATACCCGGTTGTGATACTGGCAACGGCTCACCCGGCAAAATTTGCGGATGTAATGCCAAAGGCGGTAGCAAAAGCAATAGAATTACCCGATCGGTTCAAAGCTATCATGCAAAAACAAAAAGTTGCAACAGAATTGAAGTCAGGGTTTGAAGGATTTAAAAAGCTCTTGTTGGGGTTCTGAATATTTTTTGCTAAGGTATTAACCCTGATGATTCACCAAATAGATGGTGCACTTTTAAAGGCGATGTATTTTTATGTCATTAAATAGCAATAGGTTGTAACCCATTTTTTTACTACCGCATATACGATTATTAATCCAATGATAACCGTATTGTAGGACTAATTCATGAAATGCCACTACACAGGTCTCATTAGAAAATCCCAATGCCGTAGGCATGATCCAATATCATAACCCCACAATTCATTGTGGGGCACATAAGCCAGCAACAGACTCATGCCAATTTTGCAACTTATTAAGCCTCAAAACCTTTAGTATCATCTCACTATAAAGCTCCTACGCCTACTATACACAACAAAATCATCCACACCGTCATCCCGGAAATGCATTCGGCGAAGCAAATGCATTATCCGGGATCTTCCAGTTGAGAAATGGGGAAGTCGTGTTCAGGGTTGGATGTTATTATGAAAAACTCAAGAATTGGCTGCAAAATGGTCTTGGCTCAGAACTGGAAGATCCCGCATAGCCCGCTTGCTTCGCTTAGCGGGCTTTCGGGAAGACGTTCCGTTATTGTTTGTTGGTTTATTTATGATGGCTATTTACCCTTTTATTAAGCAAAACCCCAAATGCCGTAGGCATGATCCAATATCATAACCCCACAATTCATTGTGGGGCACATAAGCCTGCAACAAACTCATCCCAATTCTTCGACTTATGAAGCCCTAAAAACCTTCAGCACCATCCCCCTGGAGCGGCTTCGCCGCTCTCTGCCCCCTTACAAAGGGGGATTTTGTACGTTATTAAATTATAATAACTTACAAATACCCAAAATGGCAAAATTGTAGTGGCAATTCATGAATTGCCACTACGCAGGTCTCATTAGAAAATCCCAAATGAAGTAGGCATGACCCACGAAAGCCTGCAACATACTCATAACAATTTTACGAGTTATTAAACCTCAAAACTTTCAGTACCATCCCCCCCGAATTGGCTGCGCCAATTCGTACCCTCCCGGTAAACCGGGACTTCGCTCTTACAAAGGGGGATTTTGTATGTAATTAAATTATAATAACTTACGACTAGCTATAGATTTAGAAAAAAAGAAGTAATTAAAAAACATCACGAATTTGTATAGGGGATTTTGGCTAAAAATCCCCGGTTTTTGCCGAAGGCAAAAAATACGTTAATTCGTGTACCCTTTCTTTTGGTTCGTTTTCTTTGGGTAAGCAAAGAAAATGAACATAAAACCTGGTGGTTTTGAAAAGGAAATTCAGTAGAATTCAAGTCATAACTAGTCAAAAAGTATTTTAGACTTCATTTTTCATTGCGGGGCATGAAAGCCTGCAACAAAACCCATACCATTATCCACTAAGGAGCAAATTTAATGCTTCCTCTAATTTCATTGATAAAAATATATTTTGGAGTGTATGCAGATTTATTCATATAAAAGTTTAATTTTGATCAATGGAATCTTCATCAAAAGAAACTTTCAAAGCGAGCAAAATTGTTTACAAACTATTACAAGTCGTTTTTTCAAGATTATTAAAAATAGTTAACTAAAAAAACCTTGATTAATTCCAACCAGAAAAGTTTTTATAAAAAAAATTAAAATAATTTAATAAAAACTTAATGATAGTACGGCCAAAATATTTAGTAATTGCTTAAGTAATTGTATTGTTTCGACTCAAGTTGTTATATTTGCTCAATAATGACCACTGCAATAGTCATGATTACTTAGTTTTTTTTTGTTGAGTAATTAAACTTATAGTGTAATCAGGTATTTGCGTCAAATTTCCAAAATTCATCACTTATGAAACAATTTCTACAAAATCACTTTGCTCCAGATGTAAATAACAAAAGTAAGCGCTTACTAATTTTGTTTGTAACATTTTTGGTATATGTATTCTCTGTTTTATTTATTACACAGACAGCTAATGCACAAACATCCGATACTGCTGTTCAGCGTGTTCAGCATGTAGACAGGATTGATTATGTTACAACTGGTGGAGATAATGTTCCAATAGTTGCTGAATGGGACCAACGACCCACCGAAGGTAATTTGCTTATAGCAATGTCGGGTCATAGAATTTCTGAAAATACTCCAACAATGAACTCTGCAGGTTGGACACTCATTGAAAACGTCCCACAGCAATCAAGCGATAACCAAGAACGTCGTGCATTGGCTATTTGGTACAAAATAGCAACAGATGATGAACCGGACGAGGTAAGTATTACATGGAGTGGTGCAACCACAAATAATAGGTATGGTTTTGTTACCTTGCAGGAGTACACAGGGTTTTTAGATGTGGAATTTAGTTCGTTCGTCTCCACTGCACCTGCAGGTGATCAACAATTCTTACAATTCCCAACTACTACCATACCGGATTCCGAAAATGTGTTGGCTGTGGCACTTAACTTAGGAAGAGGACTTTTTGAAGGACCGTCCTATTCTGATGTGGATTTAGAAGGGATTACAAATTTACAATTAATTGAAAGTGAACAACCTGCTCCAACTACAGGAAGTTTTACAGCTAATATTGGTGCTGTTACAGGGTTTTTGGCTACAAGAGAAGGGCAAATACCATGGTCAACAAGACTTGATTGGGATTATGTTAGAATTAATAAAAATGATACTGATGATGGTGGAACTCGGGGGATAAGGCTTAGTGGTATGTTAGTACTGTTTACCTATACCCCACCGGGCATTCCTGTTTTAGAAGCCGATGTCTCGGTAGCGTCTGAAGTTGAAGGGGTATTTGAACCTTGAGAAATTCTCACGGTAACTACCACCATTACAAATGATGAAAACGCAACAGGGTTTGCTTCTAATTTAACATTAGATGTTGCTGTTCCAGATGGCACTAGCTACGTTGCGGGTTCAGCTGGTTTTAGCCTTGTTCAAGCAGTGGATTTTAGCCAAATATTTGATTTCAATGGCCAGTTTGTGGTACCACCTGGCGTAACCTCTATTACCGTAGAAACCATTGGTGGTGGCGGTGGTGGCGGTAAAGCTACTACAGCCGGAGCCGATGCCGGCGGTGGCGGTGGTGGCGGTGGCTATGCCCGTCAGGATATATCGGTTAGTCCGGGTGATATATTTGATGTTATTGTTGGGGCTGCCGGAGGAGCAGGCAGTTCCGGTGGAACGTCTTCATTTTCTGATGGTACAACACTAGTAGCAGCAACCGGTGGAGGCGCCGGTGGTTCCGGAGCAACTGCAGGTGCTGGCGGGGCAGGCACTGTTGGTACTGATTTTCAAACCGGTGGTTCTGGAGGCGCTGGTCAAGTTAGTGGTCGTGGAGGCGGTGGTGGTAGCGCCGCTTCTTTTGGACAACCTGGTAATGATGGTCAGGCAGGTTCAGTGGGCGGTGCCGGAGGTGCTGCAACCACTGGTGGTGGTAGTGGTGGAACCGGTGAACCGGTTAACGCTAATGGAAATATTGGTAACCCGCCGGGTGGCGGTGGTGGTGGTGGTGGTCCCGATGGCCGTGGTGGACGCGGCGCCAAAGGTCGTGTGATTGTAACCTTTAATGTTCCGGGTATAACAGGTGTAAATGACCCGGAGGATATGATAACTGCTGCTCAAAACTTGGTATTGGTTCCCGG
>PXCK01000019.1 GCA_003566635.1 Balneolia bacterium
ATATTCAACAGGAAGATTAACCATTTGGGTGAATTTAAAGTCAATAGAAAATCGCTCAACCTGACGCTATTTTAGCCATTTCTAACATTTTTTGCTACGCTAATGCATAATCAAGGTTTAAAGGAGTATAGTATTTATCTATATTTAAATAATACAATAGCTTACCCTTTAAATTTAATACCTTCGTGAATAATTCGGGATAAAGCGCTAAATATATTTTCCCTCCGCGCTTTTTTACAAAGCCTTCTCATTTCCTAACTTTTCTGGTTGGTGTGCATCAAATGGAGATTGTGTTCAATCAATTTTTCGTAGGCTTCGAGTACTGCTTCTGTAGCTTCGGATTTCAAACTAATTCCATATTGATGCGCTTCTTTTGTTCCATTGGCCGGCACAAACCCGATTTCAGCTTTCTTTAACGCAGGGATATCACCCGAACTATCCCCAATGTACGCCATTTCATCCAATCCTATTCCGGTTATTGTTGATAGCTGCTCCAACCCAAACCCTTTATTCGATGTTTTTAAAATCGCATTCACAGAAATTTCCGTCCTGTGCAATTCCAGAAAACGATAATTTCTTTCTGCCTCTTCTTTCATGGAGTTATACATCCGAATAATTACATCCTCATTTTTGTGAATTACCCCAACGTCTGTTTTCTTGGTAAACTCCAAAATGGTACCCGGATTTTTTCTTACAATTTCATTTATCACCCATTCCTTAAATTCTTGCTGTTGTTCGAGAATCTCCCTGGTAAATTCCGGGCTCCAATGAATCTGATTCTCATTCGCATCATAAATCCCTCCCCCACTTTCAAAAACGTAAGGGTGCTTAACACCCAACCATTGCGCTACTGCTTCTATATAACTCATCGGTCGGCCCGAGCAAATGGTGATGGAAGGTACAGCCGGGTCATCGAAGCTTCTTGATTGGAGCTTGCGAATAACGGTTACAGCTTCCCAATCCGGCATTTGAAAGGGCATGCTCACACACCCGTCTACATCGAGTACAAAAAGTTTAATCATTAAAAATTTGAGCGGGTTTGTGAGATGGTATCATAAATGAAATAATCAAAAACAAAAGTCCAATGGCAGTAGGATATTGGTATCGGTTTTTATAGTCAGAAAAAATATCGGATGCGAAGGTACGCCTCTCCAACTCGTCGAGTTTAGACACAAAGCCATCAATCCTATCGTTACTTCGCTGTATTTCGTAATAAACCCCTCTGCCAACCTGAGCCATTCTTCTGAGGTTGTCAGGCTCAAGTCGGGTCGTTACAATACTGCCGCTTCTGTCGCGGTGGTAATCAGTTAAACGTCCGGTACGGGAATCATAGATTGGAATGGTTGTGCCCTGAGTCGTACCAATTCCAACGGTGTAAACGAACACATCAAGGTTCACAAGTTCCCGAAGGCTTTGATCAAAACCGGGGCTGTGATCTTCACCATCAGAGAAAACGAGCAGAACACGAGCTGCATCCGACCGTTGCTCCTCTGCCCCTTCAAACATTTCTTTAGCAACATTCAGGAAACTATTAAAATCGGTTCCCGGAAAAGGAAGTTGTTCGGTCGATGCAATATCCAAATACATCTTAAATGCAGAAATATCGGATGTTAACGGACTTTGAATGAAGGCGGTGTTCGTAAACAATATCAACCCGACCCTGTCGCCCGCCAAGCGGTCAACCAAGCTTAAAATTTCGAGTTTGGCTTTATCCAATCTATTAGGACGTATATCCTCGGCAAGCATGCTTCGGGAAACATCCAAAGCGATTACAAGGTCAACCCCCTGCCTTTTAACTTCACGAATTTCGCTCCCGATTTTAGGTCCGGCCAATCCTGCAATAAGAAAAAAGAGCGCCATATAAAAAAAAGCGTTCTTCAATTTGTTAGCTCGTCTCCAGGGCTTGTTGCGGAGCTTGGCAAGTAAATCATCAGAAAAATACTTCGAAGCCTTCTTCTTAAGACGCCTGTTCAAATACCATGCAAGTGCCGGAATTACCAACAAAAGCGAAAAAAGCCATAATGCATCGGGGGCATGCCAAATCATAAATCGGTAAGAATTATTTGAATATCCATTACATTGTTGCCGGATGGTCCCGTAAAGATAAGGTCATTAAGGGATTTAAAATAATGATAGGAATCAAAACGTGTTTTGTAATCGGTTATTTTCATGCCGAGTTGAGAGCCTCTTTCTAAAGATGCGCCATCTGCCAATGCACCGGCAGCTTCGGTAGGGCCATCGCGCCCATCCGTACCGGCACTTAATACGCAAACTCCCTCCATGCCCGCAAACTTTTCCGTAAGCAGTAGAGCTACATGTTGATTTCTGCCACCTTTCCCTTCTCCGGTTACCTGAACACGAGATTCCCCATGATAAATTAAAGCGGTTTTACCTTTTGCTTTTTTTACATCATTGGAGATAATTTCTACCAATTCCGAAGCAGAAATATCATAAGCTTCTTCCCTGACCTTTGGGTTGAATCCGGCTTCTTTAGCAAATGAAGCCGCCATATCGGCACAGATTCTTGAAGTACCAATCAAAT
>PXCK01000050.1 GCA_003566635.1 Balneolia bacterium
ACAATCAATCCCAACAAAATGTAATAAATATATTTAAAATTCTTCATTGCTCATCTACCCCCCTCTTTATCGCATAAATGCGTAAAAAGAGGGGGGATCTATCAGCAATCAAAAATTACTGAGTTATTCAGGAGCAACATCATTCCAAACAGCATCAGCACAAGTGAAATCTTCGTTGTGTCTTGACTGTTCAGCGTAGAAAATCAAGTCAGCTGACATTGTAGCTCCCTGATATTCATTGCCTACTCCAGATCCGTCACACTCAAGATTACTATTTTCTTTAGTAATCTCTCCTACACACCAGAAAAGTCCGACATAATTCTCGGTACTGGCGGTAATCTCGCCAAGATGAGCTCTCCAGTCTCCGTCTTCTATCTTTCCTTCGTATAGTCCATTCTCTGAATCATAATTGCCATAGCCATCGTCTTCCCAAATCAGGAAGTTCAGTGCGCCGGAAAGTTCTGGTTCATCATCTGTCGTGTTGTCAATAATCATGCAGACATGGGCATCGTTATCATATACGTGATAGCTGATAACGTTTGTTCCCCAGTCGCCGGGTTTGATGTCGCCGAAATTGAAGAACTTCTCACCTTCAAGATTTTTTAATGCCCAAAGCTCGCAAATCCAATCCTCTCTTTCCATTATCTCACATTCCATTTCTTTAACTCGCACATTGTCTATCAAGCCGCCAAAGGTGTTTTCCGGACCGCCGTGGGAAAAGCGCAAAGTGGTATTTGAGCCAAGAGCAATAAATTCATAGGTTGCATCTTGCCAGTTAATAGGACCTGTTCCTGATACAATAGTATCAGAAAGCGGTTCTCCCTCTACGTTAACAACCTTTACGTCCAGAACTACCTCACTATCATAGGCATCTGATTCTGGTCTTGGTGACCAGGCAAATATTAACTGATAACGCTGTCCTACTTTAGTTATAAATGTCTGCTCAATAGCGCTTGCAGAATTACCATGGGGATCACTATCAAGTTCTAAGTGCTGATTGCCATCAGCTGAATCAAAAACATATCCCTGAAGTTCTATTTTAGCATCAGATACGTTATCCCAGTCGTCAATTGAATCAAATAGTTGCCAGCCAGCAGGATCAGTAATTTCAGGAGATTCAAAGCTGTGATTGGAGATAAGATTATCTCCTGTGACCCAGCAATTTTGACTGCAATGCTCACCGTTATAGGTTGCTAAGGTGTGGTCAATCTTCAGGTCAATTGTTCCGGCTGTAAAAATATTGCCGGTTGATGTTTCGGTGTCAGAAAAGTAAGCAATAGTTCCACCAACAACAATAGCAGCAACTGCAGCAATGACGCTTAAACTAACTATAATTTTTTTCTTGTTCATAATTTTTTCACCCCCTCTTTTTGCTAACGAAGTGAAAAAGAGAGGGGTAAATTAATTGTTATTATTCTTTCGACCTTTAAGGTTTTTAATAATTTAAAACCTTTACAGGTTGCCTCAACCCACAAGTTTGAGGCAACCAAAAAGATTTTAATCTTGCTTAAGTACCAATAAAATTAATTTTCAAGTGCCAAAATAGATTAATTTTCGATTTGTATCTCAATGGCTGGACCCTCATCTATTGGATTATCTCCCCAAGCAAACATTATTTCACCCTCAAGAGTAAATCCGCCTGAAAGATTAGCGCCAGTAATGCATAGATGTTTTATATCTCGAGAGCCGTTAGTTCCTTGGGCGAGAAACCCATCATCAGGACCTACACTAGAACCATTTAATGTCACACCCCTAAGTTCTACCTGTCCCTCGCTTTCATTACTAGTTTTTCCAGTTATACAAATCTTTTCATCAGCCCCAGGCACAGCATAAACTAGGTTGCCATCTTTAACTTTAAAAGTCGCATTTCCGTCTCCGTCATAGTTGAGGATAAACTCAAAGTATTCTTCCGATATCCAAGGGTGAGGATTGTAAACCCATTCATCTCTATTACCAGCACCTATACCTAGCTCTGCTCTATATCCAGTGCCACCATAGCGTGCTTTAGCCAGCCATGCACCATTAATTTCAGGCCAGGATTCTCCAGCAGTACTGATAATTTCCGGTTCATCCAAACTTGAACACTCAAAACCTTCATTATGTCTTGTTTGAACGGCATAAAATTCTACATCTACAATCATTTGACCACCTTGGGCAGGATTGTAATCTATATCATCAAGATCACAATCTCCGTTTTCGTAAATGCCGAAACAATAATTTACTGAATAAAAGCCTTCAGCATTAGCATCCATTTTTCCCAAGCTTACCCATTCGCTCCAATTACAGTATTCTTCAGGAAAAGTTCCGGAAATATTGCCAAGCCTAAAGTTCAGCATGCTTTTAAGAGATTCATCTGCGAGTTCAGGACTTTCATTATCATCATGCACGCGAGCGCAAAGATGTGCTTCATTTCCTAAATTCTCAAGCTTATAGGTAATTTCTCCTTTGTCAAGAGGTTTTAAATCGTCAAGTGTAAAATTAAAACCGCCTTCGGTATAAGTAAAATCCGCAAAATCACCATCATGAGATATATCTTTAATCG
>PXCK01000029.1 GCA_003566635.1 Balneolia bacterium
GGTACTTTGTCTAATAGTTTTTTAAAATCAATCGGATTTGCTTGGTTTGCCCGATCATTGAGATAATCTACAGTCAGTAATGACGACAATTTCTCTGAAACGGCTAAACTTATAAGTTGATTCATCGATACGCCTTCTTTGTCTGCCATCTGCTTGAGTTTACGATGAACAGATTCGGGTAATCTAACACTTAAAGTACTCATTATAATTCTCCTATTATGTGTAAAAACTCGCGGGCATTTACGATTTTGACACCAAAAGTATCAACGCCTGTAAAGTCCTGTTTGTTGTAAGTTACAATGTAATTGCAGTTAGCTTTTACAGCTAATTCTAATATCAAGTCGTCACCAGGGTCACGTAATAGTGGTCTCCAAAGATAGAATACATCGTGGCGATTCGCCATGGCACAGAGGTTATTCAGGATTTCATCAATCTCTTCTAAATCGAAATTCAATTCAGACACCGATCTTTTCAGAACGTCTTCGTACCCGAGTATGAGCGGTATTGATACATTTAATGCAAATTTTTCACTTGGTAGTAACGATAGCAAAAGAAAAGATGCTCCGTTTCGCGAACGAAGGGCTGAATACAGTATATTCGTGTCTAATATGATTTGAATTGGTTTCATAATGGTATTATATATACTACCATAATAAAACGCAATACCAACTTCGCCTTATCTGATAACATGCGTAGCGCGTCATGGTTCTCCGAATCCCCGATAAAACGGGGCAGGCTGTGCCGGCGGCACATGTATAAGTTGGTTATTTTAAGACATGGTCGCCCTAAAGTACAAACGCCTGGTTGTTATAAGCGGTCACACCCATGAAGCTCCCATCACCCAAAATATTAATACGGTATCGGTCAATCCGGGCTCAGTACATTGATTTGATAAAAAAGCCAGTGTTGCACTGTATGATTGCACGACTCATAAAAGAGAAGTTTTGGTTATATGATTTCAAATTTTTATAAACTTTATGTATACCAATGCATTACATCAAATGTAGCCGATTTAGAATAATCATTTGCTAATTACCGTTTTTATTTTACATCTAAAATTCTTTATTTACCGTACTTAACTATAAATCAAGAATTACACCCGTTATCATGTTTCGACTATTTTTTCTGTTTATTACGCTTTTAGCCATGTCTTTCAATCCTGTTTTTGCACAACAGGCTTTCACACTCTTCCAAACAAATCAAGATACAGAAGTTACAAGGTCTACCGATGATGCTGAATTATTAGGACTTCGACCCGACAACATTCGCAAAGCCTCTATTGAAGTTGATTTTTCAGCACTCCAACAAGCGCAATTTTCAAAAGAATCATTGTTAGAAGTCAGCTTATTTGATGGGCGATCAGCTTCATTTGAAGTTAAAAGAACACCATCATACAATAATGAAACCGAAAGTATCATTTCATACGCAACTAACAATGAAAGGGCGTACATGCTTGCATCATGGAAAGACGATCGGTTTATCGCCAATGTACTGGATTATGAAACCAATGTTTTTTATGCCATCAGGTACGACACCGAATCAGGAGAGCACGTTATTCGTGAGATGGATCCGGTTATGATGAATCATTTGGCTTGTGGTACAGCTGATCTACCGGAAGTAACAGAAGCACTTGAATTAGCATGGCAAAACCATCCTGTTTTTAAAGGAGCAGCTCGAATGCTACCGGATATCCCTGAAATAAACGGAGTTGCATTATCCGATTTTAGGACTGAGATAGACATCATGCTAATCTACACACCCTTAGCAGCCTTATGGTCAGAAGAAAATGAAGGTGGCATTGAGGTTTCTGTTTCGCTAATGATGGCTATGAGCCAGCTTGCAATGGATTTAAGTGAAGTAAATCTCGATTTCAGACTTGTTGCACTCAAAGAATTAGATTATGATGAAACCGGTGTTAGTAGTGGTGATCATTTAAGAAGAATGACAGCATCTACTACTTATAATCCGTGGGGACCTGAATTTGATGGTTTTTTATTAGAAGTGCATGATTGGCGTGATTTTTATGGTGCTGATTTGGTGGCTTTATTGGCTTTTGTAAGTGACACCGGTGGAATTGCATGGTTGTTAACCGACCCATCAGGAAATGCGAACATTGGGTTTTCACTTAATCGTATCCAGCAACTAACAACCTCATTTACATTAGTGCATGAAATAGGGCACAATATGGGAAGCCATCATGGTCGTAACCAAAATACACAGGCTGCGCCGCCTCAAGGAGCATTATTTGAATACTCTACCGGCTGGAGATTTAACGGGACGGATGGGACATCGTATGCTACTGTAATGAATTATAATGAAGGTTCCCTACCTGCACCCGTTTTTTCAAACCCTAATGTTGATTGGGCAGGTACGCCAAGCGGTAGTTACGAAGGTGTTGGGGCACCGGCCGATAATGCTGCAAGCCTCAACTTTTCAAAAATGCTTGTTGCTGATTATCGTATATCTTTTGAAGATGGACCGGAATTTTCCGTTGATGAATCTATTAATATCACATTGGAAGAAGGGCAAACAGAGGAAATATCTTTTCAAATACAAAATACCGGAGAAACATGGTTAAATTGGTTTGGAAGGGTTGAATCGGATGCATCTATCTACGGCAATGGAGATGTGATTTATGCAACTGATTTCAGCGCAGACGATGGGTTCACATCCGGTTTTCATACTTCCTTAAATGGTTGGGATATTTTTACCGGTGGAAGTCACCAATTTAGAATAACAGGAATCAACCCTTCAACGGGAGAACAACATCTTAGAATACCCAAACAATCGAATTGGGTTGGGTTGTCATCTCCATTTTTTCATGGAACAGAAGGAGCAAGGGAGTTTTCGTTTGATGTGGATGTAAAAGAGAACCCTAATTTTAGGGTGCAAATTCCAAATGGAGATGAGATTATTAGAATTTACTTCAGAGCAAATCGTTTTCAACTGGAACTGCTGAAAAGAAACGAAGAAAACACAGAATGGGTAAGAATTTCTAATTATGACTATCGCTTCGATTTTACCAGAGAATCATATAAAAATGCTCAGTTAGTGTTTTTGCCTGAATTCAATGAGATGATTATGCGGTTTGGTGGTTCAGAAATCTTTAGAAAATCATTCGAAGAAACTGAACTGCAAACGCCGGATCGCCTTATTCTTTATTATAATGCCGGAAACAACGCTAACCTCGCTGCTGATTTAGATAACTTCCAAATTCTCACTTTTGACAAGTCAAATGAGTGGATGAGTCCATTATCTGTAAGTGCGGGTTCACTCGACCTGATGGATACACAAGAGGTTACATTTACTGTAAGAACGGAAGGCTTAGAACCGGGAGAGTACACAAAAAATCTTGTGTTTACTTCCAACGATCCAAACAGGCGCGATTTTGTGGTTCCTGTAACATTAAACCTTCAGGCTTTTACCTCTGTAGATGACGACGAAAGTAGTTTGCCTTATGCCTTCAATTTAAGCCAAAATTACCCGAATCCATTTAACCCCACTACAAACATACAATTTGAATTACCCCAAGCGGGTACTGCAGAATTAGCTGTGTACAATATTCAGGGACAACGTGTAGCAACCCTTGTAGATGGTTCCCTTTCTGCCGGTGCACATCAGGTTTCTTTTGATGCATCAGCACTAAGTAGTGGCGTATATATTTATAGATTGCGTTCGGGCAATATGGTACAATCCAGAAAAATGATGCTAATTAAATAATGAAATATTTTTTAATCTTACTTCTATTAACTTCAATTGCCGGATATTTAATTACCGGGTGTGGTTCTCCCACCGAGGAAGAAGCTGATGACGTTGTTGAGTTTTACGACTCATTAGACCCTATGGAGAGACCGGCAGATGCACTTGACAGTGCCCAATCGTTTCATTCCAGACTTTTGCAGTCTGCCGAAGGAGATTCGCTTGTCTTTGAATTACCGGACCCAACAGGTTACGTAACATTCCAAATAAATCGGATATCCGTTTTTGATGATGAGGAATCCAGAATTATAGAAGGTGGTTTATCAGAACCGCACAGAGGATTCTTTGAGTTTACGGTACATGAAAGCCATTTTGAAGGATTTGTTCAATCGGCAAATCCATTGGCGGCATTTCGTGTAACTTATAACCCGGATACTGAATCACACCAAATTCGCAGAATTTTGGATGATGATTACCTCGAAGGCGCTCAACCGCTTACTCCACCGGATTTATAAAATAAAAAACCCCGCCTTTTCGCGGGCGGGGTTATCTGACTGATGAATAGTTGCTTATACACACATGAGAAATCTATTTGTCAGTCTTTTCTTTTTTGTCAACTTTTTTAGAAAGCGCATCTACTTTCTTTACTAACTTCTCTACCTGAGTAGTAAGCTCTTTTATTTCATCTTGGGTAGGTACACCCATTTTGTGAATTAACTCTTGAAGATTTTCATCTAATTCGTCTTCTGCTTTATTGAACTTAGACTTTACCTTACCTTCAATTTCTTTATACTTTTCAGATACATCTGAATAAATTTCATCGATTTGGTCTTTACCACGCTTTTCAAAGTCTTCACCCTTATCAACTAAGCTTTTGAAAACTTTGGTACCTTCTTGTTCTACGCTTGCCAGTGCTCCGAGACCTGCTAACCAGACTTCGCGAGCTCTACCACTTAAAGATTCTACAATTGATTTTTCTTGATTTTTTTTCTTCGTACTCATAGCGTACTCCTTATTTATGGTTTGTTTTAAAAATTCGTTTTAACCCGATTATTTATCTTTTAGCTTATTTTGAAGTTTTTCAACTTTGTTTTCTAAGTCTTCAACCTGCTTAGCAAGGGATTCAAACTCTTTAATTCCGGCTACAGGAATCATTCTATTGATTCGTTCACCAACTTTTGAAATACCGGTTTCTATGGTTGAGCTTCCCCACCGAATAATGTTATGTAACATACCGGGGCTCAAAGATTCATTTTTGTCTTCTTTGTCATCCAAAATAGCTTTGGTAAGAATTTCGGATGTAATGTCTTCACCTGTTTCTTTTTCAACAATTGAAACGGTATCGCCTTCTCTAATAAAACCTTTAATATCTCTTAGAGAGATATACTTGCTCTGCGTTGTATCGTAGAGCTTTCGGTTTCCATATTTTTTTATTTGTCTTTCCATTTGAATATAAAATAACGCAATGCGTCAGTAATGTCAAGAGAAATTTTGCGCATTGCGTCATAGAGTGTAAAAGCGATTCTCACGTAGCGAAATTGTGGGGTTACGATATTGGCCATCCCTACGGCATTTGGGGTTTTTCTTAATAAAAGGGTAAATAGCCATCACAAATAAACCAACAAATAAAAAAGAAACGTCATCCCGCAAAAATGATCAGCGTAGCAATCATTTTATGCGGGATCTTCCAGTGTTGATCCAAGACCATTTTTCAGCCGATTCTTTAGCTTTTCTTAATACATCTAGCCCTGAACACGACTTCCCCATTTCGCAACTGGAAGATCCCGGATAACGCATTTGCTTCGCCGAATGCATTTCCGGGATGACGGAGTGGCTGGTTTTGATGTGTATAGCAGGCGAAGTCGCTCAAGAGGGATGGTACTGAAGGTTTTGAGGCTTCAAAAATCATAAAATTAGTATGAATTAATTGCTAGATTTCGTGCCCCGCATTAAAATACGGGGTTATGATATTGGTCATGCCTACGGCATCGAGGTTTTGGTGGTTAGTTGTTATGCTAGCCATGGGTTTAAACCCATGGCTAGTCATAAGTTATTATAATTTAATAACGTACATAATCCCCCTTTGTAAGAGGAAAGTCCCGGTTTACGGGTGAGGATCTTTCAGCCAAGAACTAAGAACAAGTGTCCGTTGAATTCGTGAATAGTATAAAATCCCACGAAGTCTTAATTACCTCCACCCAATTTCTGAGATGGAAGATCCCGGATAACGCATTTGCTTCGCTGAATGCATTTCCGGGATGACGGAGTGGAGTATTTTAAATAATTTCTCGGTATTGTCTTCCAGTAATAAATTGCAACTTATTGTTCCATAAAAAACACACCCCACCAACGCCTTTAAATAAGTCTAAATAATTGATTTTACATAACCTCAAAAATGGATTCCTAACCTGGTCTCATCTACCGCTTATTCCGAACATAAATGTGGCGAATGTTCGCATTGTCGGTTTCTCTTTCATCAATTTCGAAATGTTTTAATGCTTTAAGCAAAGGGGTAAGCTTAGGGAATCCATAATTACGCGGATCAAACGATGGCTGCTTCTTCATGATCAGGTTTCCTACATCTCCCAGGAAGGCCCAGCCGTTTTCGTCGGCTACATCCCAAATGGAGTTTCGAAACAGTTTATAAGTCTGTCGATCGATTTTAGGCGCTTTTTTTATTTTTGGTGATGTCTTCTTCTTAGTTGATGATTTTGACTCTGTTTCCTCAGCCTCTTCTTCTGATTCGGCCTCTTGTTGGATAATCTCCAGATAAATAAAGCGATCGCAAGAGGTAATAAATGGCATAGGCGTTTTTTTCTCTCCAATTCCAATAACCATCATACCGGCTTCACGAAGGCGGGTCGCCAATCTGGTAAAATCGCTATCACTGGAAACGATACAAAATCCATCTACTTTACCGGAATAAAGAATGTCCATAGCGTCAATGATCATGGCCGAATCAGTAGCGTTTTTGCCGCGGGTGTACCCATATTGCTGAATGGGAGTAATGGCATTTTCCAGCAGAACGTTTTTCCATCCGCCAAGGCGTGGTTGTGTCCAATCGCCATAAATTCGCTTAAACGTTGGCGTACCATACTTGGCAATTTCTTGTATCATTTCCTTTACATGTGTATGGGTTATATTATCCGCATCAATCAATACAGCCAATCTTGAATCGTTTCTACCGCTCATTTCCATTTGATTTCCCCTGTTCATATCTCACTTATTATTAAGAATTAAAAAGTATTTCTTCCGTTAAACGCTCTGCTTAATGTTGCTTCATCTATAAACTCAAGCTCTGTTCCCATTGGGATGCCATGCGCAATACGGGTTATACGCACATCAAAAGGCTTGAGTAATTTATTGATATAAAATGATGTTGCCTCGCCTTCAGCATCAGGATTTAAAGCCAAAATGATTTCCTGAACCGGTGCATCTTGCTTATTAACCCGACTGACCAACTCTTTAATGCGTACATCATCCGGACCAATGCTGTCAAGTGGTGATATCACCCCACCCAATACATGGTACATCCCCCGAAACTCCCCTGTCTTCTCAATCACATAAACATCGCGGGTATCCTCAACAACACAAATTACAGATTGATCCCTTTTCGGGGAACGACAAATAGAGCAAGGCGAATGATCGGTCACGTTGAAACAGCTCTCACAATACAAGATTTTTTCTTTTAAATCTTTAATCGCATCAGCCAAGCGATGTACCTCTGCTTTTTCCCTTTTTAAAAGATGCATAGCTAACCGTTGAGCCGTTTTGCGTCCCATACCGGGGAGCTTCGCCAGTTCCTCTATTGCACGTTCAAGGGTTTCTGATGTAATCTGCATTCAGGTGCTTACAATCCGAATTTACTTAAATCCATACCCGGTAATCCACCGCCCGGTAATAAATCGCGGGTTACTTCCTGCATTTTATCTTTTGCAGCACTTTCCGCTTCAGTTAACGCTTTATTTACACCTGCTATGATCAAATCTTCGAGCATATCCGGGTCTTCCGGATCTATAATATCTTTTTCTAGCTTTATACTTACAATTTGTCGGTTGCCATTAGCCGTTACTTTAACCATTCCTCCACCGGCTTCGGCCGAAACTTCAAGTTCTCCCAAGCGTTGCTGAGCTTCCTGCATTTTCGATTGAAACTCATTCATTTTACCAAATAGGTCTGCCATGTTATTCATGTGTCTAAACTCCTTTTATAAATCTATTTCTGCCCCGAAAACATCTACAATGGTTCTTATTTTCGGGTCTTCTTGTTGTAATATTTTAAACCGTTTAAACGGGTCGTTCAGTTCGTTATCTTGCTGTATAGCCTTAACCTTGCAATGAAGCGATAGCTTTTTACCGGTAATACGCTTTAGGCTGTTAACTAAACTTGTATGATGTTCTTCAATCAATTTGGATGCAAAACTGTCGTTGCATTCAATTACAATCTGCCGATTCCGAACATCAATCGGGCGTGTATTTTGCATGGTAAGGCGAACAAAAGAAGGAACCGAGTCGTGTAGGCTATCCACATAGTCGTTCCAGTTTTCGCGGATATCATGCAAATAAATTTTTTCATTTTCGGCAGATTCGTTTTTCGTTTCTTCTGCCGGTTGAGATGCCAAAGCAAGATTCCCATCTACCGTTACCGAACCTTGTTGTTGTTCCGGTTCTTGAGCGGACAACGACCTTAAATTATTCTGTGGTCGGTTACGGTCTAAAGCCGGTTTCCCCATCACCCTTGAACTTACTGCCGAGGCAGGACGGGCAGGTTGTGCCTGTTTGGAAGTTTCGATTCTTGGGGCTGGGTCTGCACTTTTTGAAGACGCTTTATAAGAGTCCGGCTCATCTTTAGCAATGGGCGTGTTCGTACTACTGCCACCGGATTCCAGACTTTTCTTTAACTCAGCCAGTTCTTTAAGTAACTGTTTGAGGGAATCTGTTCGCTCCATTTTTATGAGTTTCAGAACCGTCATCTCAAGTAGAATTCGAGGCTGATGTGCATCACGAATTTTGAATTGTGTCTCGTGTATTATGTGAAGCATACGCAGTAAATCATCTTCGGTAAACGCAGATGCTGATTCAATCAATTTTTGCTTCATCTCTTTACTACTATCAATGGCGTAAAGATTTTTGGGGTCGGTTGCCAGAAGCATATTTCGGAAATGCTCCGTTAAGGACACCAAAAATTCGTTGATATCGTGACCTTCCATCAACAAATCGTGTACAAGCTGAATACCCGCAACCGTATCTTTTTGGGTTATGTGATCTGTAAGTTCAAACAACCGGTCGATACCAACTACATTCAGTGCCTTTTGTAATTCGGAATAGGATATAGTTGTACCACAAAAGGCAATTACCTGATCTAAAAGCCCAAGCGCATCCCTCAAGGCCCCATCCGCTTTTCGGGCTACAATATGCAGGGATTCATCATCTATGGTGATGTCTTCCTTCTCACAAATAATCTTTAAATGATCTACAATTTCCTGAACCTGAATGGGCTTAAAGTCAAACCGCTGTACTCTCGATAAAATTGTAGGTAGCACTTTGTGCGGCTCGGTCGTGGCAAAAATAAAAATGGCATGGGCAGGTGGTTCTTCCAATGTCTTCAGCAAGGCATTAAAAGCCGATTTACTGAGCATGTGAACCTCATCAATGATAAATATTTTGTAGCTGCCGGTTTGAGGCGGAACCCTCACAGCTTCCCGAATCCGATTCGCATCTTCAACCTTATTGTTCGATGCAGCATCAACCTCAATAATGTTAAGGGTTTGGTTTAAAGCCTCTCCATCTACCGTAGCATCAACATCGTTAATGGTTCGGGCAAGAACCCTTGCCATGGTAGTTTTTCCTACACCCCGCGGACCACAAAACAAATAGGCATGACTCAACCGATTTTGCTCAATTGCGTTCAAAAGCGTGTCACTAACATGCTTTTGAGAAACAATATCATCAAAGGTTGCCGGCCGGTATTTTCGGGTTAGTGCCTTATAGTGCTGGGACATGAATATAGATTGATATACGGGTTGATTACTACTTGTTGAAGGTAAGAAATATCTATGACTTATGGTTTGAGATGTTTTTCAAAAAAGTTGAAAATTCTCAAATATTGATCGTGCCATGCATTTGGATTTTGATACGCATGTCGCTCAGAAGGATACATCATCATGTCAAAATTTGTGTTGCCGCTTTTTATCAAACGGTCGATGTATTGAGCAGCATCCTGGAAACCAACGTTATTATCGATTAAGCCGTGCAAAATAATTGCCGGTCTGCTCAAACTGTCGGCAAAGCTAATGGGGGAGCTTCTCTCGTAATGCAGGGCATCATCTTCCGGATGTCCCAAACGAGGCCGTGTGTAACCGGGGTTTGCGTAGAAATAATTTACCCAATTGGTTACTGCACGCAATGCTGCACCGGCTTGAAAATATTCCGGAGCGTGAGAAAGTGCATAAAGCGACATAAACCCGCCATAACTTCCTCCATAAACGCCAATGCGATCCATATCCAAATAGCCATGCTGACGATTCAAGTATTCAAGTCCATCAACAATATCTTCTAACTCGAATTTCCCCATCCAGTTGGTTACATCTTCACGGAATTTACGTCCATAACCCGTACTGTGCCTAAAATCGACCTCAACTACCACATACCCGTGACGATTTAAAATTTGATGAAACATATACTCTCTCGGATAACTGCGCGACCAGCCCTGGAATACATTTTGAAGAGAACCGGCACCATGCACAAACACAACAACAGGATAGGTTTCATTGGGATCAAAATCATGCGGCTTTAATACATCCATTGTTATGCTTGTGGTTTCATCCCTACTTGTAAAATGGATGTACTCCGGTAATTGCCATTCTATATCAAAAAATCTGTCAGGCACGGAATTGGTGAGTTGGGTTTCAACACGGGGTCTCCTCAAGTCCATCAAATATAAATCTGAAGGGGTATTCCATGTTGTGCTGTTGTAAACCAGGTAACGATTATTGGGGCTTAACCGGAAATTATAACGAAAAGCATCGGATTGGGTAAGCCTGCTTGATACGCCTGAGTTTACATTTATAGTGTAAACATCCCGAAGCCCGGAGTCTCGCTCCGAAGATACATACACAACTGTATTTCCACTTGTCCATCTTGCCCAGCTCACTTCATACGGACCGGATGTAAGGCGGTTTAATCTTGAACCGTCGGCACGAATGGTAAAAATGTGTGCCCATCCGCTTTCTTCTGAGGTGAACATGAGCAAATCGCCCTCGGGAGCAAATTCAACATTCAATAACGGACTGTACAGCCAACCTTCAGTAGTTTCGGTAAAAATGGTAATCTCCGTATCGGTTTCAAAATCATATACGATTATTTCACGTTGCTTCATGGCATGGTCGGTAAAATCAACCGCAAAATAGCGCCCATCATAATTGACATCCGTGTTGAACACATACATGTCATCTTCCAAAAGTGTTCTTGATTCACCGCTTTCAATTTCAATAACGGAAATACGAATGTGTGGTTCACCTCTTCGGGAACGACCATCCTGTACCATAAACGGAACATATTCCGGGAATAGAACTTCCCAATACTCAGACCGGTCAGTTTGTTGAAGAACTAATTTGGTGTTGTCTTTAACCCACCCGATAATGGAGTAAGCTGGTTGACTTCCACTTCGATTGGTTACTTGCTTGATTGCGCCGGTCTCAAGGTCGGCAATCCA
>PXCK01000080.1 GCA_003566635.1 Balneolia bacterium
TATGCGGATAAAACGAGTTTTTAAGGCTAAAATCGAGGAAAAGAGAAAACGTAAAAGATATTTGAATAGCGAGGCTTATCAAGTCGAATTAAAAATGAACGGAGAGATGGAATGTGTGCTGGCGCTTTATTAAGAAGCTTTAATAAACACCCGGGCAGCTTCTATTAATACATTCTAACTGCGCGATAGCCTGATGGAACTGTATAATTAAGTAGGAATTAAGCATTACGTAATCAGCCATGTGATGCGCTTAAATCAAATATAACAAATCAAGCCAAATACAAAACGGAACAAGCCATGAAAAAATTAATAACAACAAAAATCACACTTTTGAGCCTCGTGCTCATCGCTGCACTTTCATTTACTGCATGTAATGATATTGTTAGCCCTGGTGAGAATTCAGATTTGATTTCTGAAGGAGTTTCAGGTCAATCTAACTTTAATTTACCAGGATTTGATGGGGATAATACTGAACCAGGGTTTGATGGAGATAATGTTATTTGTACCACCAGCGGATTTTCAATACTGAAAGCAAGTAATAGAAGTTACAATGCAGGAACTGTAGAATATACAGTAGAAGAAGGGAATCTGATTGTAACTTACTTACCTGCTCCTGGAGTAACGATCTCAGAAGTGCACTTATGGGTAGGAATGGACTTAGATGATATGCCCGCAGCAGGTAACGGAGCACCAAGAAACGGTCACTTTCCTTACAGAAATATCGAGAATATTATTCCACTCGAAGATATTCCCGGATATACTGAAGATGGAATTCTCTACATAGTTGCGCATGCCGTAGTAAGAGGTAGTAAAGATGCGGAATTCAGAAAAACCGAAACAGCTTATGCCGGTGATGAAAAAGGGAATAGTAAGAGATGGTTCTGGTATATTGCATTTGGTCAGGAAGAAGAGTGTGTGCCAGTTGATGGGCAGGATCTTGGTACTGCTGGTTAGGTCTTCATGTAATTGAAAATTTGAAAGGAGCTGAATTGAATTCAGCTCCTTTTTTTTGAATTTTATATTGCCATAGTCAACTAATTTCTGTTATTTACTGATTGAATTCCTTTTACTTAGTCATTAAACGCTCCCTTATTGGTTTAGGCCGCTTTTCATCACAAAACACAAATGCCATGATTATTAAATTACAGCTCAATTCATATTTATTACCTGCCAAAGTCGCTTGTGCAATGATATTCATGACATCTTTTCTGTACAATGATATCTTAGCACAACAAACAAAGGAAAGTGCTTTTGGTCCCGGCTTTACTGAAAGTACATTGGGGCCTGTTCTTAGTACAACTGTTCCTCTCCTTCACAATAAGAACAATCCGGCCGATAACATATTTACTCAATATTTTCCACAACATAATGTTACAGTAACAATTGACTATTCTGCTTATGAAACAATAGGCAGCGGGCCAAATGCTTATTATCCAAGTACACAATCTGCCCTGGATATTGGCGGCAATAAGCCACCAATTGTTTTAGGGTGGGCAGTAAATGCAGGAGCAAACGAAGGCCCCCCGGGTGCTACGAATTTTATTAGGTCTGGTGCATCTGTGGATCAGGTCAGGCTTATGAATCAACTTAGCACAAGCGTAAATTACACCGGTTTTACAAACGATTTCTTTTCAGCAACACCGTTACCAACGGGATCCGGAATTGATGTAGACGCAAATACCGGTGTATGGTTAACCGGTAATTTTTCAGGGTTTGCAGGATTACCTTACCAGCCTGAATATGATGCGGATACAGAAACTTTTGGCCCTCCGAGAAGATATCGCGTAGCTGACATGACAATTGATTTTGAACCTGCTATATCCAATCCGGTGATTCATTTTCTTGGTCTTGGTGGAAGATGGGCTTTATTAGTGGAAGATAGTGTAGAAGATAACGTAGCCTTTGTTAATTCCGCAACAATAGATTTTGAATTGGTAGGAAGTACAGCGGAAAGTGCGGTGTCATTAAATAGACTTTCAGGTAGTCCTGCATTTGCAATTGAAACAGAAAATGGTAATCAGGTAGTTAGAAACAATGCAAACATACCTGATGCAGAAGACGCTCAGCGAACCCGAACCGGCACAGGTTCTGTTCACGTTATTGGTGATAATGTAAGTTCACTCACATTTCAGCTATGGGTTAGATCTATAGATGTAGACGACATCAGTGCCGTTTTAGTTACCGGAGAAAATTTTGAACCAGGCGTTGGTGTGAATATAGGGCCATGTGTGACTGGTCAAACTGTTGACTGTTATGTTGGTAACGAAGGTTTTGGCTGGGTTGGCGGAAGTTCAACAACCATTGGGGGTGTAACATATGGCATTGAGACATATAATATAGCACAAGATTTGGTAGTTCTCGGCTTTAGCACAGAAGTAGAGCCCGACGAAGTCCTCCTCACCGAAGGTGACAGCTATAGAATGATTACTTCTCCGATTGTTTCCGAAGCAGCAGCAGATGCTAATATTGGCTTGTCTTACAACGATTTTATAGGTCAATTCTGGACTCAGGGAGTAAATCACCCA
>PXCK01000170.1 GCA_003566635.1 Balneolia bacterium
ATAGACAGGTGTTAAAAATAGCATTACCGGTTAAAAAACGACCTTGGATGGATGGGATTTTCTCAGATATACGTAATCTAAGCCCGCCATTTACCTATTCTAATGAATAATCCGGGTTCAACGACGCTAGCATGGAAATTTTGTAGCTTTTTTACCACACCCAAATTTGAGTGAGTGTGGTATTTTTCTATATCTAATACTTTCAATAGTATAAGATTTAAAATTCATGCTTTCGTGAATAATTCGGGTTAAACTAATCATCAGCATCTTAATTATATACTGCGGTGCAGCCGACTATTTGATCATTACATGCTCTATAAAGCCATCTTTTAGGATTTCTATATTTTAAATAAATATCGAGCTTAGAACGCATTTTGGAATTAACCACGGAACTTGTCCCGTTTAACCACTGATTAATCAGATTTTCACAGATTTACGCAGATAGAACTCAGAAATCTGTACCTAGTTTTGAACCCGGATTACGCATTAGGAATACACCATTATTATTCATAAACATGAAGTCAACAGGAAATTTTATAAAAGCTTCCAAAGCGTAATTTGGGTTTAAATTATTATAAGGCCATTTTAAATTTATAAAATTCAAGTATTGAACAGTCTTTGGCGATAGATAACAATTGTGTTGTTCTATTATTACAAAATGTTTGGTTACGGCCTGCCTTTGGCGTTAACAGGCTTGTCCGGTCTAAGCAACTCAAATCAGGCCAAAACTGAAAAATCCCGAAGGGATGGCAAGATTATAGAAATCAAAATTGATCAATCAAAACCAAACCCCGCAAGGGTGTAATAGGATCTTTTAATACGCTTTGGGCTTTCGGGATTATGAAAATACCCATGCTAGTACCCATGCTAGTGCATTGATAAACCTTGCCAGCAGTATGTCAGTACGTGCTTTAAACCTTTATTAGACCATTTTTAACTTCTTTTGGTAGCTTATATCATATAATAATTAGCGGCTTTGCGTCTTCGCGAGAACCTCAAATGGGAGCTATGCTTTAAAACTCACCAATCCATTCTGTTACAAGTCAATAAAAAAGCATCACCCCAAACGCTTTCTCTTATTCAAATAAGCCAACAATGCAGTATCAAAGGAAGCGCCTGTATCAATTTCCTGATAGTCTATGTGCACATTACGGCAGGCCACTTTAAATTGGTGGGTATATGCTGCCACCTCTTCCTGATAGGCTTTTTTGATTTGGGAAGGTATCAAGTCGATTTCATCCCCGGTTTCCATATCGCTGAAAATATAGCGTCCGTCAGGAAAGTCAAGTTCACGCTCAGACCGTTTTTCCAGCATGTGAAACAAAATCACCTCATGTTTTCTGTGGCGGAGGTGTTTTAGGGAGCTTAATAATTCGTCCCGTTGGTCGGAATTTTCAAATAAATCGGATATTACAATTACAAGACTTCTTCTTTCAAGACGTTCGGCAATTTCGTGAAGAATCTGGGTTGATGCGGTTCTCCTTTTTACTTCAGGTCCGCCTTCCTGCTTGGTATAGGGTTCTAAAAAGGTAAACAAGTGTCGTAAGTGCGTTAGGGAAGACTTAGCCGGAATCATCTCTCGAATTTCCTGATCGAAGGTTACCAACCCGCAAGCGTCCCGTTGGCGTTGCATCATATAAAGTAAAGAAGCGGCCAAATGTGCACCATAACTTAATTTTGTCCACTCGCCGTGATATTTAAAATGCATAGATGAGCTTACATCTAAAACAACGTGGCATCTTAAGTTCGTCTCTTCTTCATACTGTTTGATATAATAGCGTTCCGACTTGCCGTAAACTTTCCAGTCAACGTGCCTGAGGTCATCACCACGGTTATAGGGGCGGTGTTCGGCAAACTCCACACTAAACCCATAAAACGGACTTCGGTGCAAACCGGTAATAAATCCCTCCACAATTTGTCGGGCTCGAAGTTCAAAAGGATTAATCTTGTTTAAAATCTGCGGAGTTAAAATCATAAAAAATTTGTGCGTTAACTTAAATCAGTTTTTAGTATGTTTTTGAGTATCTTTGCGAAAATGATTCGACAAACTTACTATCAAAATAACAAATGGGACACGTAATAACCGATAAAAAAGATATTAAATTCAAATTAACCGATTTACCGGTTATGCAAAAACCGAACTCGGTACTTATGGTAAGACCAACGTACTTCTCGGTAGATTATGTTATCAACCCGCACATGGAAGGAAATGTTGGCAAAGTTGATAAAGAAAAAGCCATGATGGAATGGGAAAAGGTAAAATCTGCATTTGAACTAGCAGGGGTGGATGTACATGTGATTGATGGAGAAGAAGGCTTACCCGACATGGTTTTTTGCGCCAACCAAAGTTTACCTTATTACAGCGAAGAAGGCGGAAAAGAAGTTTTAATGAGCATAATGAATTCCAAGCATCGCAAAGATGAAGTACAACATGTCGAGCGGTGGTACATGGAAAACGGATATGAGATTCACCACTTGAACTATAAAAAAATTGACAATTTTGAAGGTATGGGAGATGCCATTTGGCATTCCGGCCGAAAGTTGCTTTGGGGCGGATATGGGTTCCGTTCAAGCTTAGATGCTTATGATTTTGTATCCGATAAATGGGATGTTCCGGTCATAGCTCTGGAGCTCAATGACCCGGCATTTTATCACTTGGACACTTGCTTTTGTATGCTTAACCAGGACAGCGTTCTAATTTACCCAAAAGCTTTTACTCAAAACGGCGTAGATATCATAAAATCACTGTTCAAGAATGTAATTGAAGCGGATGAATATGAAGCAAAGGAACTTTTTGCCTGCAATGCAACTTGTCCGAATGGTAAACATGTTATTATACAACGTGGTGCTGAAAAAGTTAACCAACAATTAAAAGATGCCGGTTTTGAAGTTATCGAGGTGGATACATCTCAATTCCTGCTAAGCGGTGGCAGCGTCTTTTGTATGAAAATGATGGTTTGGTAAAGGTGAAACGAAACACAAGTACTTTATTACTAATCGGCTTAATGTTTCTCCAGTTAAGCTGCACCGGTGAAAAACCCGGTGATCCTGTTACGACGGGGCTACGCCAATTTTTAGCGGATGATTTTTCATTTAAATACGCTAATGATGCTACACTTGATGTTAGAGGTGAACAGGGAAATGTACATAGAGCTTTTACGATAAACGGGCCTGAAATTGTGATAGGCGATCAATCCCAAAAATCATATAGAATTGATTTAAAGGTTTATCATCACAACAATGCTAATTTAGCAGATTTTTTGATGGATGTGTTTCCCGAAACTTCCGAAGATAACTTTACCCGTGTAAGAGTTCGAGGGGAAGAATCATTTCGCTTTGAAACATTAGAAGAAGATGTAAGTTTCATCCATACCGGAATCATGATAAATGATAAAGTTATCGTGATATCAATGCAGCAAGAACCGCAATCTCCACGAAGTATATATTATTTAACGCTTGATTCCATGAGATTCGCGGATTGATTTTTCTCATTCGGGATTTTTTACTATACTCTTTGCTTATGTAATTTTGCAACCTAGTACCAACTTAATACTTCATGGCCGATACCAAAACATCACCCGAAAATCCCCAAAGAAACTGGTTCACCTATTTTCTTGATGGTGTTGAATGGCTTGGGAATCTACTGCCACACCCTGTTACATTATTCGCTTTGTTTTGTTTGGGGGTGATTTTAATAAGTGGTATTGCCGATTTTTTTCAATGGAGTGTAGCTGATCCACGTGATGCTTCCGGCGAAACTATTATTACAGCAGTAAGCCTGATGAATGCCGAAGGGTTGAGACGTATTATTGCAAATTTGGTTACTAATTTTACTTCTTTTGCACCTCTTGGCACGGTATTAGTTGCTCTTTTAGGTGTTGGCGTGGCAGAACATTCCGGCTTAATTAAGTCTGCCATTCGTGGGATTGTATTAAAAGCTGTTTCTATACAGCCAAGCGGTGACACCGGGAATAAATTCCTCGATCTTTTATTCAAGCCCGTAATTTATGTGCTTCAGCCAAAAATATTGGTAACAGTTGCCATTGTATTTGCCGGGATTGTTAGTAATACGGCATCCGAGCTTGGTTATGTGGTGTTAGTTCCTTTGGGAGCTGTAGTATTCCTTTCGTTGGGCAGGCACCCACTTGCAGGCTTGGCAGCTGCTTTTGCAGGCGTTTCCGGAGGGTATAGTGCCAATTTGTTATTAGGTACAATCGACCCATTATTGGCTGGTTTAACACAAGAAGCAGCCCGTCTAATTGCTGAAGACTATGTGGTACACGCTGCTGTAAATTACTACTTTATGTTCTTGAGCGTATTTGTAATTACCTTCATGGGTACGTATGTAACGGTTTACATTGTTGAACCGAAACTTGGCCCATACGACAGAAGTATTGCCATGGAAGAGCTGGACGAAGAAGAAGGAATGGAGCCATTAACTCCACTTGAGAAAAGAGGCCTTTTCTGGACATTTATTTCTGTAGTAGTAATGTTTGGAATTCTTGCATTAGCAGTAGTACCGGAATGGGGCATCCTGCGAAATCCCGACGCAGAAATGTTCCCTGCTAATATTTCTCCCTTTCTTAATGGAATTGTAGCATTTATTTTTATCGGTTTTATTATCCCCGGGTTAGTTTATGGTAAAATTACCGGAACCATTAAAAGTGATCGCGATGTAATTGACGGCATGGCGAAGTCAATGGCAACCTTAGGACTTTATATTGTAATTGTGTTTTTTGCGGCTCAGTTTGTAGCATATTTCGGCTGGACAAACCTCGGTCAAATTGTTGCAGTTACCGGTGCAAATATTTTGAATGATTTAAACATGACCGGGCCATTGGTATTTTTGGGCTTCATTTTTATTTCCGGATTTGTGAATCTGATGTTGGGCTCCGCTTCTGCACAATGGGCTGTAACGGCTCCGATATTTGTGCCTATGTTAATGCTAATTGGCTACAGCCCGGAAGTAATTCAGGCAGCTTATAGAATTGGGGACTCGGTAACTAATATCATCACACCTATGATGAGTTATTTTGGATTGATTCTTGCTTTTGCTAACAAATACGATCGGAATTTGGGAATTGGAACCATCATTAGCATGATGCTTCCCTACAGTATTTTCTTTTATATAGGATGGATAATACTTTTTTATGTAACCATTTTTGGGTTTGGTATGCCACCCGGCCCCGGAGCAGAAATCTTCTTCGATTTTGAAACGTACAGAAATATGTTGGATTAGGATAGCTTTCTGTTTCGATTTAGAAACTTTCGAATCAGCCATATTGATAACATAACAAGTGCTGAAAGAATTACGATTGGCCAAACTACCAAAGGAAAACCCTTTTTTATAATAATTCTATTCCCGGTTTCTTGATATGAAGCAGGAATAGTTGGGCGGCCATCTACTGTTGGCATGGAAGCTAAATACTCCGTTAGAGTTTGCCATACTTTTAGCTCACGCTCATCTCTGTGTACTACCGCATCATCAATAGATTCTATAGGGTTGCCGTCTTCATCCTTTAAAACCAATTGAAGGTTCGGCAGTAAATCACCAATCATGGGTAGAAAAGATGCTACGTAATAATCAGATACAACATGGTAAAGTGTGTCGTCTTTTTCAAGATTTTGCCAGGGGCCTTCTTCGTGCTGGACTCCATCACCCATGAACAGTTCTGCTCCAAAAACAGCCCTGTAAGTAGGAATTGGTGTTCCGAGAAATGGAATACGCATCAAGATTGATCGTTCAGGATCTACTTCAAACCTTAACCCGCTTACTTGAAGGAAGTAAATATTCCCTAAAAACTGCGAAAGCAAAGCAGAAATTTCAAGTACTCTGTAGATTTCTTCACCAGTTAGATAAACCGATACCACAGGATAGCCGGGCTGTAAGTCTGGTCCGGTTCCAAGACCTGCAATGGTTGCAACGTCCATAAATGATAGTGCACCTTCTGACCAAGGCATTGTGCCCGGGATTATATCAGCCCTAATAACCCCATTTCCCTGAAAAGCAAAATCAACGTGCTTACCTGTAGCCTCTTCGGTAACCAATCGCATTGCATCTGTAACTACGTTTCCAACGGCGGTTTCCCGAAATCGTCCCGCATGAGTTAAAGAATTGTCTGAAAAGGCAATATGTTCGGTGTAATCTTGAAATGTACCATTAGTAAATTCATTAAGGAAAGAATTTAATTTTTCCGAATATTCAAGGATGATAGAAGCAGTTAAGGAATCTTCGGGTATAGATGAATCAAGGGGTAGTAAATGACTGGTGCCATTTAGTTCATTTAAAACATAAAGCCTATTTGATTCAGGGTCATAGCCAAGTTCAAGTACACCCAGATTGTGCAGGTAATATCCTGATTGGACAATAATTGTGTTATTTACAGTTATGGGTTCATTCAGTGCAACATGATCATGACCACCAACAATTACATCAATTCCGTCTACATCAGCAGCTAAGAGCTGATCTTCTAAGGTGCCTGAATGTGTAATTGCAACAATGATATCCGCACCTTGGTTTTGAAGTATTTCTACATATTGCCGCGCTGTTTCATGCTGATCAGCAAATGTAATGGGTTCGGCAAGAGGGGCTACATCGGTGGCTTCTTTTCCGAGTAAGCCAAATATGCCAACTCTAAGACCGTTCTCTAATTCATAAACAGTGCTTCTCAAAATTCCGGCATTCTCAAGAGCGTGACCTTCGGGGATTTCAATATTAGATGAAATTACAGCCATTTTACCATGATTCTCCGGGTATCCTGCCAATTCAAGGTAATCAGCAAAAATATCTGGTCCGTAATCGAATTCGTGGTTTCCAACAACCATTGCATCATAGCCTATATGTTGCATGAGTTTAATTTCGGGCGCCTCTTCGTTCAAAATCAACCATGCAAAAGGTGAGCCACCCAGAATATCACCCCCGGAGAAAAGAAGTACCGGCTCATTTTGGGCAGCTTTATTATCCCGAATGTTGTTCACCGCTGTAGCTAAACGAGCAAACCCACCTAGTGAAGGGTTTTCGAAATCGGGATGGTAATCTACAGTTGGCAACGGTTTTAAAATAGAATGTTCATCATTTGTGTGCAGAATGGTAACACGCAAGAGGGAGTCAGCTTGTACAGAACCTAGAGAAACCCAAGCCATTAATAAAAATGAAAGAATCATAATAACGCAATAATTGATGATTAAATAAGCAGTAGTATATACAATTTAATAGACAAAGATACTTTAACCAGCTTTTCATAAAAACAATATAAAGAAACTAATTAACTGCAAATGATTAAGGCTTTGTGTCAAATTTTTCTAACAGAAATTGATTTCAAAATTAGTTATATTACTTAAGAATTAACAGAGTATTAGTTAAGCAAATATAATTGGGTTGACAATTAATACGTCCCAAAGGTAAATGAAGATAACTGCGCATTTTAAACTATTAAGTTGCTTTGGAATACAAAAAAGCTTGTTTTTTGTATTCTTAGGTGTTTTCTTAGGTATTTTTTTATTCAATGCCGGTGATTCTTATGCACAAACCACAAGAACCTGGAACGGAACTGCTGATTCAAACTGGTTTAATCCGGCTAACTGGAGTGGTAATGCTGTGCCTGGAACAAACGATGTAGCACAAATAGGCTTTATTCAACCATTCAACAATCAACCCACATTGGATGGAACGACCACTATTAGACGACTCGTACTTGGATCAAATAACCAGACATTATCGTTAACTGCGAATACAGTCTTAAACATTAACGAAGATTTTGTAGTAGGTACCAGCGGGACCTTTGATATAGGTAACGGAACAGTAAATGTGGGAACAAATGTTACAACACAGGGTAATATTATTGTTGATGGAGGTACAATTAATTTTGCCCAAAATTTTACCTATGGTGGGAGTTCGACATTGACTGTAGAAACAGGAATAATTAATGTTGGAACAGAGAGTAACCCTGCAAATTTTAGAATTCAAGGGAATGTTACTGTAAATCTAAATGCAGCAACCGTTAATGTTTCCGGGAATTTTGCACACGTAAATAGCGTAGTAAATGCAGGTTCATCGACCATTAGTGTAGGTGGAGATTTCGAGTATAATGGCGGAGCAAGTTTTAACGCCCAAAACAGTACTGTTTCGCTATCCGGTAGCCCATCATCATTGTTTACTACTTCAAACAAAAGCATAGTTTTAAATAACCTTGTTATTGATGATGGGGCAGATGTAACGGCTGATATGAATGTGACGGTTACAAACTTCCTAACCCAGTATACCACTTCTCAGTACCAAAACATCAATAATACCACAACGGTTGCTAACACAGGAAATATTACAATTGACCCTACCTCAAACCAGGTAGAGGCAGTTATTCCTAACCCTGGAACCGGAACGTTTATCGTACCTGTTAATGTTAATGAAATCACTGTTGAAGCTTGGGGTGCCGGTGGAGGTGGTGGCCCGAATGGTGGAAGTGAAAGAAGAGGCGGCGGTGGCGGTGGCGCCTATGCACGTAGTGTTATTTCTGTACAGCCGGGCGATACTTTTAACTTTACTGTCGGTGCAGGTGGTACACCCGGTTCCGGTGGTGGGGCTTCTATTTTTGGTTCTCCAATTTTAGTACAGGCAAATGGGGGTAGTCAGGGAGGGAATAACGGTGGAAGTGGTGGGGCAGCTGCGTCTTCAGTTGGTGATGTAAGATTTTCAGGTGGGGATGGTGGTGCAAGAGCCGCTTTATCTTCTGGTGGAGGAGGTGGAGGTGGAAGTGCATTTTCAAATTCAGATGGTAACTCAGGTGGTAATGGGTTTTTAACATTTGGTGGTAGTGGTGGTACAGGTGAGGGAAATGGAGGAGATGGTGGTAATCTTTCTGGAGCTGGTGAAAACGGGCAGTTTCCCGGCGGTGGCGGCGGTGGCAGAGGTAGCTCCGGCGGCACATCAGGCACAGGTGGAAATGGTTTAATTATTATCACATACGAATTTGATGATACGCCAAATCCTGACCCAAACAATACAACCATTACAGTTGACGATACTGTTTTATTTGCCAATGGTTTTTCTACAACACTGGTTACAGTTGCAGCTTTTGATGCTGATAACAACCCCATAACCGAAGGTGGTAATGATGTTACTATCTCTACAACGGTCGGTACCTTAAGTTCTGTAACTGACAATAACGATGGTACTTACACGGCTATTTTAACAGCTCCAACATCACCGGGTACTGCAACAATTACCGGAACTATTGATAGCCAAATAATTAATGATACTGCCGAAGTAATATTCGTAGAATTTAATTTAGTTTATTACCCGGGGGGACTTGATAACTCAAACTTATTAATATGGTTAGATGCAGATGATGACGACTTTTTTAGCTTGAATGGAAATAATGTTTCTCAGTGGTTCGATAAATCACCCAACGGTAATCATGCTAGCCAAAGTAACCAAAGTTTACAACCGGAATTCGTTCAAAGTTTTATAAATGGCAGGTCTGTTGTACAGTATAGTCAAGGTGATGCCCTATTAACAGGGCTCCAACCATCAGGTTTAAATAATGGTGTGTCTGTTTCTATCGTTAATCGAACAGCCGGCTCAGGTGACAGAGGGTATTTTGGATCATGGGATAACCCTAGAGTTTATCTCATGAACCGAAGCGGGCAGTTCCAGACAGGCTTTGGAAATGATTGGGAATTGGATGGTACTTTCCCGGAAAATGAGTTTATTGCCACTTCTTTATACAGTAATGGATCTACAAGTTTAGGTTTTATTGAAGGAAACCAGATACATACCTATAACTCCACCTTCTCAGGTACAAATTCTAATGTCATAGGAATTGGTACCACAAATGGTGTAAGTGGAAGGGATTTCACCGGAGAATTAGGCGAAATTGTATTTTTTAATAGAAATTTGAATCTGACCGAGAGAACTATTATTGACAATTACCTGAATGCTAAATGGGGTTTAGGGTTAGATACCTCCAGGTTAAGATTCAGTGCACCTTTGGCGTTTGGAAATCAATTAGTTGGAATTGGCCGAGAAACAGCATCTGATAACGTTATCGAAACGGTGTTTTCATCGGGAGGTTTAGGGCTACTTTCGTCCACTTCGGCCGGGAATTTCCTGCAGAGTAATGCCAACTATTTGATGGCGGCACACAACAATTTGACAGGTGAGGTGGAAATCAATGCCTTTACTACATGGGAACGTGTTTGGTATATCGAGAAAACATTGATAGGGAATGACGGTACTCTTGAAATTTACTTTGATTTTGAAGATTACGGACTGCCGAATCCTTCACCCTCAGAAGACTATTTTTTGATTTTTCACCCTACAGATCCGGGTTTTCCTTTATCAGGTTTGGTAGAAATCGATGATTCTCCAACTGTATCGGGCAGTAGAGTTATTTTTAATGTTAACTCAAGTGATATAGCAAACGGTTATTATACAATTGGAAGACCGGTACCTCCGAGAGTCTTTTTTAGCATTGCTGATGGAGATTGGGACGACGCTACCACATGGTCTAACGATTCTTACACGGGTCCTCAAGCATCATTTCCTCCAAGACCGCGCGATACTGTGTTTATTGGAGCGGGATATACAGTATCATTTGTAGATAATGTGTTAACATCAGCATCCGGAGAAATTACGATTGAAGATACAGGCACTCTAAATACAGCCGGGTTTACACTTTCCGGTCCAGGAATTTTTACCCTTGATGGTGGTGGTACTCTCACAATTGCGTCACCTGATGGAATTACCGACTCTGCTTCAAGCGGAGCGATACAAACCGCCACCAGAAATTTTAGCGAACAGGCAAATTATGTGTATAACGGTACGGATAACCAAACCACCGGAGATGGATTACCTGAAACAGTAAATGATCTTATAGTCAACAATTCCGGCAATGAAGTTACAGCCGTAATCAGCCATAGGGTTAACGGCCAACTTGAGTTAGCTGCGGGTACGTTTGTGATGTCATCAGGTACCAGTTTGGTTGCTCTTGATGTAGATGACAGCGGTGGAGGTGAACTACGCATGGAACGCCTCATTGATGGCAACAAAGGCTGGCGAATGGCCGCCTCACCGGTATCTACTACTTTTGGTGATTTATTTAATGGATTCGTAACCCAGGGCTTTACGGGGTCAGACTTCCCGAACCTGCAACCAAATATAATGTGGTTTAATGAAACTATAGTTGGAACCACCAACATGGCTTGGCGCCAACCGGGTAATAGTTCAGAATCGATTGTAGGCGGTCGCGGATTTTACCAGTTTGTGTTTGATGGTGCTGAGCGACCGGATGATTCTGTAAATTACCCTGATGAACTACCGATAACCATGACCGCCACAGGATTGGAATTCGAAACCGGTGGAAATCCGTTTAACTTTGGAGTAACGTTTACCGAA
>PXCK01000125.1 GCA_003566635.1 Balneolia bacterium
CATTGCTGTTCCCAATCCAGAAAGTTGGGATGCTAAACACTATAAAGAGCATTGGGCAGCCTGGGATGTGCCCATTCATATATCGCATTTCAAACAGAATATTGTCATACCTTTTATAGAAAAAATGGGATTCTCATTGGTTGATAAAAAAGGGATGCCCTTCGATGCGTTTTATGTTGGCTTAATTAGCAACGAGAATAAATACAAAAGTAAAAAACCTTTTAAGGCATTTTTAAACGGATTAAAAAGTAATCTTTCCGTGGGAAAAGAAAAAAACTACTCGTCTTTGGTATATATATTTAAAAAGGCTTAAAATTTACGTTTTAAGCCATTTTCTAAGCTCTGTGGTATAACATCATTAAAAATTGTCAAACGTTGATCTGAGGATAATAATATAAAAAACTGATATACAGTTATTTATTTAATTTAGGGTTATTTTGGTGCCTTTCTTTATCTCTTTTTGTTTTGATATCCATTTTTTTATCAAATGCTTTTTGCAAATCGGTGTTCGTTTGATTCGCTAAACATAAAACAACAAAAAGGACGTCTGCCAATTCTTCGCCCAAGTCAGCGTTTTTGTCTGAAGCTTTTTCGCTTTGTTCACCGTATCGGCGAGCAATGATTCTTGCAACTTCCCCGACCTCTTCGGTTAATTGAGCCATGTTGGTGAGTTCATTGAAATATCGAACGCCTACGGTCTTAATCCAATCATCAACATCTGATTGTAGTACGTGTATTGGCTGATCACTCATGTTACTAGGGTTAAAAATTTGGAAATGTATAGCCTAAACCAATTCCAATGGTGTTGTAAAAGCGGTAAAAATTTACCTCACCACGGAGAAACAACTCAACTTGTAGGCCTTTATATTTTACCGGTATGGCCGTTAAATCATAACTTGCGCCGATGGACACATAAGAAATATCTTCATGCCAAGTCACCGATCTATCTCCAGTTTGATCTACCATGATTGTTTCTCCTCTCGTATTTCCGCGAGAGAGCGCAACACCAAAGCCCATACGGAAAAATTCACTGTAATGGTTGTTATACATCAGCGACATCGAACGAATGAGTCGATTAGGATAAACATAACCCGATAATATATTCGTAGGGGTAGCCCATTCCCTACCGCTGGTATAACGAAAGGAAATAAGATGTTCGTTGTACTGAATACCGAAAATATAAGATTGGGAAAAGCCTCCGTTGAATTCTAAAGCGTATCCGTAACTCGTAAAAGCATTTATTTGCGTGGGTTCAGAACGTGTGGAATTGCCCTGTGCAAACAGTACTGAATTCAACAATATCAAAAAAATTGTATACTCATTACGCATGCAGCAAATGTAAATAAAAATAACCATGCTGATACATGCGCCATTTATACTAAAAAAACGCAATCAATAAAGGGGTATTGATTGCGTTTTTTTGGTGTGGGCCCACCTGGGCTCGAACCAGGGACCGTCTGATTATGAGTCAGATGCTCTAACCAACTGAGCTATAGGCCCTATTAATCATGTGATTAAAAAAGGGATGCAAATATACATCGTATCCTATCATTATCATGAACAGTAAATAAAATATTTAGGAGCATAATTTGGTACATATAATGAACGGTCTAATACATCATTAACGCTGTTATAACGGTAAAAAGGAGTGCTAAGAGGGGTACCGATTCAACCAAAACTGAATAGTATCCGCGATCCACAGACTTACGAGAAAAGTAAACGAGTACAACCAAAACCTCCAAGGCAAGTATATAACTTATGGCCAGCGCCGTATGTGTGTTTCCAATCCAAGCGGTAAGTAAATAACTGACTTGTAAGATAAAAATAAGTACATAAAGCATTCGTTTTGTATGGGTTATACCCATCATCTGGGGTATGGTTTTTAAAAGTTTGGTGTCATTGTCTACGTCTCGAATATCAAACGGTAGTGTCCAAACCAAAAGAAACAAAAAGCGCTGCAAACTCATGATGAAGAGCGGATAAAAATTGACTTCTTTAGAGAAAATTGAAGGAATAATGGTGGTTAACCAAACCCAACACAAGCAAATGATGGTCAACTTTAAACCAGGTAATTGTCTGATGGAAAGACGACTAAACTGCAATGGATATAAAAAAACAAGAAGAGCAGGAAGTGATAGAGAAACAACGTGGATGCGTAAGCTATTTGACATTTGGTACATCCAATAAACACCTATGGAAAGACTAACCATTGCGACCGGTATATAAAACCACTTTAAGGCACTATAATGATGGTGATTCGGTGATGATGAGTGATTGAATGAACGGATATAAGCATATCCCCCCCAGGTAATTAGTGCTACGGAAACAGATATTAGAAACGAATCTGATTTTAATTCAAACAGGGTAAGAAGAGTCAGTGAAAAAGCCATTAAGGCTACCCAAAATTGACTGTGAATAAATAGTCTAGAAAAAAGAATCCTTAAATTAATAGGCATCAATAATCGAATAACAATTGTACCATAAAACGTCTGGGCATTCCCATCATGGCAGGACGAATCATAGCTTCTCTATTTAATAAATTATCACAAATAACATTCATTGCTATATGTTTGTTGAACTGGTAACCCAATCGCACATCTATAAAAAAGTCTCCGTTGTCTAATCGTTCACGCGTTGTTCTAACGTCTCGAATCAATGTATAAAAAGCTTGATCAACCGCTTGCATAAAGTCATTGTATCGCACACTTCCCCCGATACGCAATACATCAAATAATTTACATTGAATGTCTGCGCGGAATAAATGACGGTATCGATATTTTAGCGTGTTTGTTGTATCCGATGATGATGAAACATAAGTCAAACTAGAACCTTCAATCAAAACATCATCGGGATTGCGTACTATAGGGTTGGCATAGGTGTATCCCATAAGAAACTGCCACTGGTACTTAGGCAGATCAATCGTACCGGCAAAACTTAATTCCACACCACTGATTTGTACGTCGCCCACATTAATAGAACTGAATCCTAAGTCACTAATAAAATCACCACTGGTACCCCAATTAAAAAACATAAACTCTATCATATCGGTAAATTGCATGTAATATGCAGCTGCTTCAAAACGGGATTTAAACGATTCATTACCTATGAACTGCTTAATACCAAACTCAGCGGTTTGACCAAATTCCGGTCGTAAATCTTGTGCTGGGAAAATATTGACAGCACCAACATTGGTTTCGGTGTACAATTCTGCTATACTAGGAAATCTAAATCCTTCGCCGTAATTGGTAAAAAGGTTAGTAGACTTAGTCAGAGCGTAATTTAAACCCGCACGAAAGACGGGTTTGTCTTGATTGATGTCGTTTACTTGAAAGTATTCGTAACGCGCTCCGGCAGAAAAATTCCAACGTTTCCAGGGAAAATCACCCTGCAAAAAAATCGCTTGATTGGCAGCAAAATGATTGCCGAAAATTTCTGATTCTGTATCTGAATACAAACCAAAAATACCGGCGGTTATAGTTGCATTGTCAAATTTTGCTTGATGTTGATATTGCATCAATTGTGAACGTGAAGCATTGTCAAAACTGTTGACTTTATCAGCAGCAACATTATCGATGGATAAAAACCTCAACTGAATTTTGTCCGTATGTTGGATGTGTTCATTGCCGTATGATAATTCTATGTATGGATCGATGAAATAGGTGATACCATTGGTAATGGTTACCGAACTATCCTGTGCCATATAGGGATTTTCACCTCTGTCCCAAATAAGCGCATTTCCACTCTTTCTTCCCGATATGGTACCATTGATACCTACTTCAAGAATTTTGTTTGTCGATAACTTTTGCTTGTATGCCGTTTTCCAATGTGTACGAATGCGGTTATCCATGGCATTCCACCTAAAACCCGGATCGGCTAAACCATTAACCCCGACAAGATAACCGATTTTTCCTTTACCTAAATGGTGATAATCGGAATGCGAGAGCTGGATTCCGTGAAATAATAATGGTTGATCCCACCATTGCCACTCCGGTTGTGCCGGTGCGTCGTACATGCCACTAAAGACATTCACGTAGGTTTTTTTACTAAAGGGTGACCTGGTTCTTACATTGATCACACCGTTAAGGGCTGAACTTCCATATAAAGCCGATGAGGCGCCTTTTAAGACCTCCATTTGATCCAGTGACTCAAATGGTACGAGAGGCCAGAGAATTTGGTTGGCATCGGGGGAAATCAGCGGTAAATCGTCTATGAGGGTTAATACTCTGGTACCAGCACCGTAGCTCCAACCACTTCCGCTTCTTATGTTAACTTGTCCTTCAATGACGTTGACACCCGGTACCTGATCAACCGTTTGTTGAATATCGGTAGGGTTTTTATTTTTCACCAATGAGGCAGGGACAGCTGTTACGGAAACGGTGGTTTCTTCTAAGCGCTGTTCTGTTCGTCCGGCTGATACCACAATACCAGGGAGATCGGTATTTAATGGCGTAAGGTGAATGATGGCCTCAATACTATTTTGGTCTAAAAAGAAGGTTTCACTGTGCTGATAAAATCCAATGTGCCTAATGGTAAGAAAAATGCTTGCGTATTTTTTATCTACGGTAAGTGCAAAATTTCCCTCTTCATCGGTAATTGTAGCGGATAAGCGTTGATTTTTATGCTGTACTTCAACGGAAACCAAAGCGATTGGTTCTCCTGAATTGGACAGAACCCGTCCCGAGACAAGCACTGCGTTTAAGTCATTGTCTTCCGTTTGCGCAAAAAGGGCAGGTAGAATTAAAAAAGCGAAAAGTGTTATGGAGAATCTCACGATGCTTTGTTGTATTTAATGACGGTTCAACTTTATCAAATTTAGTAAACAACCACCAAACAAAAACACCTCAAGTCAGCGGTTAACATCAAGTCGATATCTGAGTGCTGCCATAACAGAAATAGCATCGCAAATGGTTCCATTGTCAACCATATCGTAAAAAGTTTCCAGCGGTACGCGCTTGATGGCCAACTTTTCTGTTTCGTCGGGTTGATGTGCGTTACAGGGGGTTAAACCGGTTGCTAAGAAAATCATACAGGTTTCGTCGGTTGCACTATTGCTCAAATCTGCCTTCTGAATACAGGTCCAATGTTGGGCTTTTAAATGAACTTCTTCCGATAACTCTCTTTGGGCGGCAATCAGAGGATCTTCGTTTAAGGGCGCACCACCTTCGGGTATCTCCCACGAATAGGTATCTAATGGATAGCGATGTTGACCAACCAACCAGGTGTGCTGATCATCGTCTACGGCTAGAATACCAATAGCGATGTTTTTAAAATGGATACGACCATACACACTTTCACCACCATTTGGATTGATGACATCCTCGTGAAAAACATCGATCCATGGATTGTTGTAAACGCGCTTACTATTCAGCTTCTTCCAACCGCTTGTCGTATCTTTTTCCATAGGTGATTTTGCTGCCGTTATACTCTACTTCCTCGCCGTTTTTAAACGTAATCGTTAAATATCTAAAGCCAGTACGGTTAAAATACTCCCATATCCCTTCTTTCTTACCACCTGCATACTTTCCACGTATTTCTACCTGTCCGTTGTCGTAATACCATGTATGCCTTCCTTCGCGCATACCGTTGATATACTTACCATTGAAGCGAAGTTCGTCGTTCGAAGTAAAATAGTGGTTCCATTCGCCATCTCGTTCACCGTCAAAATACCTTCCCTCTCTTCTAACGTTTCCAATTTCATAAAACCAATCGCCATCTCTGAAACCTTCCACATATTTGCCTCTGGCAATCACCTTACCCTGTTGATCCTTTTCTTTAAAGGGCCCATCTCTTAGACCTCGCATGTATTCTTCTTCGCGCCATACTTCACCGTTGTCGTGATACCAAGTCCACAAACCGTCGGGTTTATCGGAATTAAAACGACCTTCTTGTTCAATGCTTCCATCGATAAAATAATACTTCCAATTTCCGTGTCTTTTACCATCCTTGTAACCACCTTCTTCTTTTAATTCGCCAGTTTGATAATAAAATTTCCAGTGTTTTTGACGCCTTCCCAGATCATCGGTAATGCCTTCCGCTAAGATTTGACCGAAAGAATATATACCACCACCTATCACATTTCCTTCTTCATCATATTCTCTGTGAACACCTTCTTTTTTACCTTGTAAATAAGGACCTACCATACTAATATGACCAGTATTGGGATCTAGTTCACGACGAATTTCCATTTTCTCTGTAGTGGCATCGGGTTCTTGTAGAACGCCCATAATCCAACGTTCGGTTTTGATTAGATTTCCGGTGCGGGTGTAGTATTTAAAAAAACCATTCTTCAAATCATCGGTATAATTGCCTTCTATTTCAATCCGCATATTCTTGTGGAAAGTCATCCAAATCCCTTGTTTTTTGTCATCTTCGTCTTTCCTGTTGACATTCCTTTTTTTGGTTAAAACACCTGAATTATAGGTCAATAGAGTAATAATCATTCCGTCTTCGTCATACTCATACCCCATACCTTGCTCCTTTCCATTTTCAAAAGGAACGGTTTTCTTCACGTTACCATTGGGAAAAAAATATTCGGTGGTTCCGTGTAATTGATTGTTATCAAACTGTTCAACCTTTGTTTTAACGCCTTCTGAATAAGTGGTTCTCGGTCCTTGTTTGAGATCATCCTTGTATGTGATAGAAACGTATAACTCGCCGTTTAAATCGTAAAATTTCCATAGACCATCGAGCACTTCGTTGCGGCGATTACCTTCGGATTTAATGTTCCCGTTTACGTGGTATGATTTCCAGTACCCGTCTGGCAGACCATTGCGCAAGGTTCCTTCACTGGCCAATTCGCCATTGGGATGATAAAGCTTTACATTCTCTGTACTATCGCTAGATTGAGCAGATAACGAACCAGTGAGAATTAATAGTTGTAAACATACTATTCTATATATTGTCTTTTTTCTTTTTAAAAAAAATTCAAACATGGTGGTATATATAGGCTGTTAGTTCTGTGTAAAATTTTTACTCGTAAACTTTGTTTAAGTCATTTATGAAACGTTGTTCACAGGTTATTCACAACAACAACAAAAGTAATACCTTAATTTTCAATTTCGAATAAAGTTAATCAACAAAACTTAAAAAAATGAATTAAACGTGCTAATGTTAATTTTATTAAACGAGAAAGAACATTTTGTTTGTCAACAAAAGCGAAACAACCTGTGGAAAAGTAAAAGAAAATAATGTTGCAGGTGAACGTAAAAAGGTTCAAATAGCTATGGTAATCCAATTATGCAAGGTAAATTTGTGATTAGTTATTCACCACACATTCATCAGAATGTTAATTTAATTTTCAAAGGTTGTCAATAACCTTCAAACACGAGCAATTTATGACCAACAACACCAAACCAATCGTCGCTATTTCAGCAGATCACGCCGGCTATACACTTAAAGAAGCCATCAAAATCGCCTTCAAAGATACATTGACTTTTATTGATTTTGGTACCGATTCGGAAGATAGTATGGATTATCCCGACGTGGCTCATCCGATGGCAGAAGCGGTTGAATCGGCAAAAGCAGATTGGGGAATAGCTATTTGTGGAAGTGGCAACGGGATTAATATGACGGTCAACAAACACAAAGACATTCGCTCGGCACTTTGTTGGAGGGTTGATTTGGCTGAATTGGCGCGTCAACACAACAACGCCAATGTTTTGTCAATACCCGCCCGATTTATTTCCGAAGCTCTGGCACTGGATATTGTCAACGCATTTGCTAATACATCTTTTGAGGGGGGACGACACGAGAGACGCGTCAATAAAATATGCATGTGATTAATAGTGTCTAACTTTATTGAGTATTTAAAACATTTGACACATGACATTTAGATTTTTATCGGTACTTATTGTGTTTGTCATACACCCTGTGTTGTATGCACAACTGTCGTTTTCGGGATATTCAGAAATTTATTTTACCAGTGACTTCAGTAATGAAAGCAATGCCAGAGATGCATGGTTTTATAATCACAATCTCAATAACACCATTGCCCCTAATGTGGCCATTTTAGAAAGTGAATACAAATCCAAGGGTGTAAGAGCACGTTTGGATTTGATGTTTGGTTCCTACGCAGGTGCCATTATGACGCATGAACCCAATTGGTCGCTTCCGTTGGCGCAGGCTTATGTAGGTACAGATTACAAGCGATTTTCGTTCGATGCGGGTATTTTTGAAAGCGGCATTGGCATGGAAGTCATCAAGGGTGCAGAAAACCCCACTTTAACCAGAAGTTTGGTTGCGGAAAACACCCCATACTTTCTTACCGGTTTTAGAACCAGATGGGAAGATAGAACGGGTGTGATTCGTGTAGAAGGCGCCATTGTTAACGGATGGGAAACGGTAACCAGACATGCTCAGAACAGTCATCCTGGCGCCATGTTTCGCTTTCGATTAGGATCTAACAAAGTACAATTGCGTTATCATTTTCTCTATACCAACGACCGCGGTGGTTATACAGAAACCACCAACGGAATGATCAATGGATTTACCTTTAAACACGCATTAAATTCATGGCAATGGTTTTTGGGTTACGACAATGTGCAATGGTCTGGTGATGCCGTTCATATGCCCCATTTAATTATTCGTAAAGAATTTTCCGAAACCTGGGCTGCGGCAGTAAGAGGCGAGTATGTATTTGATCAATCCACCAATTTTATGTCACCCGTTGAAGAAACATTGCTGGTATCTGAAAGAGAACTGAATGTGTGGGGTACATCTATCAACGTGGATTATATGCCAAAAAAAGGTTTGACCTTAAGAGCAGAGGTAAGATATTTAGAGGGTCAAATTGATAGAATTTTTCAGCAGGCTCAACTTGCACCGGGTAGCGTAATTCCAACGACCACACAGGCTTATGAGAATTTATCGTTTACCGTAGCTGCTTGTGTTTCATTTTAATTGTTTAAACGCTGAGTTGTTTAGTCGTTTGTCGTGTGAAGGCAATTATAAGAGAAATAAAAGCATCCTACATCCTTAATTATTAATTTTTCATCTATACAACGTCACCGTACCAATCAAATCCTCAGGTTTAGAATCAACCGATCTATATTGGATAATGTAGGTATACACCCCGGTGGGCGCCTCACGACCGTTAAAGGTGCCATCCCAATGCTCTTCCGGGTTTTGGGTTTCAAATACCACCTGACCAAAGCGATTGATTATGGTCATTCTAAACCTGTCAAAATCAATGTACCGATTAGCAATGCCAAACACCTTGTTTTTTTCAACCGAAGATGCGGGACTAAACGCGTTGGGAACCAATAACTTTGTCTTTTGAACTACGCAGTCATAATTGCTTCGACTGACAAATGGTTTTAGGTTTTCGGGAATATCTAAGGTGTTGCGCCCTTCAACCGCTTCTACACGATAGCAGAATCTTGACGCATCATCGGGATTGTTGCGTAGATGGTCGATGTAAACCGTATCGTTGGGATTGATGTTGTCATTAATAACACTAAAACCGGCATTTGGTCCGGTAGAACGCGATAGTACGTATCGGTCAACACCCCCTTGGTAACCGATAAAGGTATTCCAAGTAACGATGTTTTGTTCGTTGCTGCGTGATTCTGCATTTACAATCATGGTATTGACCACGTTGGAGGCGGTATCGGTGAAATTACAGCTATCTACGGCCACCAACTGGTAATAAAACGGACCATCGTCAAAGCTAATACCGTAATCTACGTAAGTGAAACGAAAGGGTGGATTGCGTGGCATTTTCACCTGTCCGATGGTATTAAATGGACCGTTTCTTGTGGGCGCACGTTGAATGAGAATATCGTCGGCATTGGCCTCACCATCTCCAAAACCCACAATTCTTACGCCATCACCTCGGGGACGAACTTCGGCGATGTACAGCATTTCTGTGGGATTTTGTTCGTCCGGATTAACGCATAATTGGTTGGATAAACTAAAAATACTGTCGGCATGTATGGCAATAACGCGGAAACAATATTCTGCGCCATCTATGATATCGGTTTGGATAAACTGGTTACTGCTTCCGGAATAAAGCAATACGTCGTTTTGCATGCCCAAAATGGGATCGTCAATATCAGCACGCAGTTCATAACCTACCAAATCACTACCCCATCCCTCGTACGGTGTCCAGGTAATGGTGTTTTCATCGCCACAAAAATCAAAATCAGATTCTAAAAACATGGTACGGTGTGGCGTCACCACCTGATCACTGCTCAAGTTGCCACAACTGTCGATAGAGATAACTCTAAATCGCTCGGGTCTGGTATCTGCTAAAGAAGCTGGCCAGGTATAAGCGCCCAGCGCACCAACGGTATCAATGATGTCCCAACTACCCGTGTTTGGATTGAAAAACAACACGTAGTATTCCACCACATCTCCGGAATTGGAAGGATTAAAGTCGATAATGGAACGTCCGTTGGCATCGACCGAAACAAAGTTTATTTCAATGGTATCCCTGTTGGACTCATTGGTGAATTCGTCGCCTTCGATGTTAGAAATATTGGTACAACTAAAGGTAGAATCGCTGTTAAATGCTTCGTAGGTGATACGAAAATTTACGTCCATTTCACACACCCCTACGTGTTGGAAGAGATTGAGGTCGGTTGTTTGCGCTATGGGGTTCCATGCATTACTTCCGGCCGGAAGTTCCATTTCAATGGTGTAAAGAATACTGATGGGGTCATTGGGTCGTGGGTCGTTCCAGTTAAGTTCAGCAGTGTCGCGACTGATCATACCAACGGGGCGAACTGTCAAGTCCAGATCGAGTGTGCCAACCACATTGGAGGGATCCGATAAGCAGCCATTGTCGGTAACAGCTCTAAAGCGAAAATACTGAGGAAAGGAAGCCACTGTAAGGGTAATGATTCCCGGATTATAGTCGTTGATGGTATCGATGGGTGCGAAGCCGCCGGTACCGGTTAAACTGGACTCTATCACGTAAAAGTTAAAAACGGTACCCGTGTCGGTAGAAGGAAATATGGTAATCTCTACTTCGTTGCTGTTGGGTACTCTAGAAACACATACCAATTCCGGTTCACCATTACAACTTTCCGGTTGAGGAGGCATCAATTTTAACACTTCAAACTCAGCATTATCGGAATAATTCCTGTTTAGGTGACCTTTTGTGTAAGAATTCAGCTTATTATCCAACAAGAAATTTTCTATTGAATGATTGGAAAAAAAGCCATAGCAACTTCCTCCAAAAGCCATCAATACAATAGTGACAACGGCTAACGGAGAGCGAAACCATCCACGAAATAAGTAGTGCATGCACATATGTTTGTTACCCTTCTACAAAGATAACGTGAAGTACGCGGTTTTTGTGTACGACATTTAGAAAAAGGGAATTTATTTTAACAAATGTAGTTTCAAGGGAAGGAAGATTTCACGCAAAGGCGC
>PXCK01000104.1 GCA_003566635.1 Balneolia bacterium
AAGCGGTCTATCATTGAAACTATTAATGATGAACTAAAAAATATGTGTCAAATCGAACATTCCAGACACCGATCGGTAGCTAACTTTATATCAAACCTATTAGCTGGCTTAGCCGCCTATTTTTTTTCCCTAAAAAACCTGCAATCAAGTATGAACCCGTTCATTCTAACCAGTTAAGCCTGATTTAAAATCGAACTCAGGTATATAATACATTTTATAGCGGTTATAATAATTATTGAATACTTTCAATTTATTGGAGAGTTTGATTGAGCATAATTAAAATTATTCTAACACTTTAACCATACTTCGGTTATATGACTAACCACAATGGAAATACCGATTACAATATCACCTACGACCACCGCAACCTGGCGCAACGAATAGCTGCCGGCAAAGGTACACATGTGTATGCCTACGATTACACAGGCAAGCGAATAGGTAAAAGCTTTTGGGATGATTCGAGCGAAACCTGGACAACAAACACCCGCTACTTCAAATCGCTATTTCTGAGTTGCAAACCCATTTCGTAAATTAATTGTATGGAAGCTGTTAAAGTCGATATAATCAATCCCAAAGCAAAAAAGCTGCTGAAAGATTTGGCTGATCTTAACCTTATATCAATTCACAAATCATATAAAAACAACTTCTCAGCGGTGTTAAAAAAACTTAGGTCATAATCAGATACTGCACCGAATTTTGATGAAAAAACCGGGGAAGTTGAGTCTGCTCGATCTGAACGATATAGCCGCTAATTATGCGGACTATTTTAGATACCAACTTGTGTATTAGTTTTTACTCATAAATATCTTTTCTATGCCCTAGGTCGATAACATCCACTATAAGTTCATCATCAAAGATATCATAGATAATGCGGTAATCAGCCACACGAATTCGATAACCATTTCTACCTTTTAACTGCTTGCAACCCGTAGGTCGAGGATTATCCGCAAGGCTGTAGATAGCTTTTTTGATATTGGAATAATACGGCTCGTTTATCTTTTCAAGTGCTTTAATAGCTCGTTTTTTTAATGTTACTTTATAAAGCATTATTTCGTTTTACGATTAGCTTCAATCATTTTGAAAGCATCATCTATTGGAATAGAAGGTTCACTTGATTTTTTAGCTTCGTCGTAAAGCTTTATATCTTCCAACTCTTCTAACTCTTCCATAATTGTTAAAAAATCTTTTATTGGAAGTATTACAGATATTTTTTTACCTGTTTTGTCAGTGATGTACTGCGGATTTAATGTATCCATATCCATGTTATTTACCGTAATGAATTGTTTAAATAATGAAATTTGGGTTTTATGGGCCTAAGGAGAATAATGCGATGGATGTCTTTTGTACTTATTGTTAAGGTATAAAAAAAATGTGTTTATCTCTAACGATCTAAAAGCTTCTTTAAGATTTACAATGAAATTATCTGGTTTGTCTCTATTAAATAGAACCCTCATAATGTCTTTTAACGTGGTAATTCACCACAGCAGTTTGCATAACTTCATAAATAATGCGGTATTCTCTGCTTATCCTACGTGACCGCAATCCGGAAAGTTTATGTTTTAGTGGCTCTGGCTTCCCGCTTCCTGTGAAGGGGTGTTCAGACAACTCTTCCAATAAAAAAAAATTTTATTTAATACGGATTTATTACCCGACTTTTTGTGAAATAATATGTCATCCTGTGCCCGTTTTGTTAAATCAAGGCGGTAGCTCATTCCAGCTCCAAAAAGCTTTTTATGTTCTTTTTTTCGATGCTCACGTAATCACCACTATAGTATTGTTGGCGGCTTTCCTCAATTTTAAGTAGAAAATCCGAGTCATATTTTTCTTCTCTTGAAACCTCAAATTTGATTCTAAGGGTTTGCATAAACGCTTTCAGGGCATCTACCTGCTCAGTAGTTTTGGGATGTACTATAAATGTCCTTTGCGTTTTCATAATTCTGCTATGTTTTTTTAGTTTAACGGACTTCATAATCCATCTAATGTGTAGAGAATAAGGTTTTTTCTGAATTATTCACTTTGTCCGGTTTTACAAATCTATTCTTAATATAGCCGGATCCTCTAATACATCGGCTTTTTTGCCATCTTAACTACTATAAATTACAAAATATATAAGATTTCTGGAGGTTAGATAGCTCATTCTGCAAAACCTTGTTTTCTGTTATGTGAACCAAAACTCATTTGCCGCGACTAATCATATCAAACTAATCATTAACCGGGTAATAAAATTAAAAATATTACGATAAAGATATAATTCGGTAGTTTCCCATACTTAAATTGTATATAAATAAACAAAAGACTATTTTTAAAAATCATTTAATACATCTCAAACACTGGGTTAATGACAAATACAATTCAAATAAAAAAAAGCAACGGTAAACGGATTCTCCAATTCCCGGATGATCTCATTTTAGAGGATGACCGATATTTGCTTAAGAAAGTTGGGAATATTGTGTATTTAGTTCCGGTTAATGATCCGTGGTCAGGTATGTTTGAAGCCGTAAATGATTTCACAGAAGATTATATTGCTACAAGAAATCAACCTGAGTTAGAAAAACGACCGAAACTTAATTAATTGGATGTATATTTTAGATACAAATATTTGTATTTACATCATAAAAAATAATCCTGTTCAGGTTCGGAATCACTTTAACACTAAGAAAATTTTTTGGTGAATAATCCGGGCTAAGACGATTACTACCCGTTTGGGCTGCATTATTTGCCCCGACTTACCTTACCCTCAGTTGGTTGATTTTCTTTCCTTTTTTGATTCAATACCGGATTAAACCACAACGAACACTAAGAATGCACTAAGCTCGCTACGTAATTTCGAGATTTCGAAAAATGAACAACAGAGATAGAACCAAATCTTTAAATCTATCTACAAATGTCGTTCTGCGTGGTAGGATGAACGTACCAATGGACCGCTTTCAACGTGTTCGATTCCTTTGTTTTCGCCAATCTCTTTGTAGGATGCAAACATATCAGGGTGAACCCATTCTTGTACATCCAGGTGCATTTTTGTTGGCTGCATATATTGGCCAATCGTAAATACGTGAACGCCCGTATCTGCTAAATCATCCATCACTTCAAACACTTCAGCCGGGGTTTCACCCAAGCCTACCATAATTCCGGTTTTGGTGCGGAGTCCGCGGTCTTTACAAATTTTGAGTAGTTCCATCGAACGGTCGTAACGTGCCTGCGGACGAACTTGCTTATAAAGTCGCGGAACAGTCTCTAAATTGTGGTTCAACACTTCGGGCTTGGCATCAATTACGATATCAAGTGCATCCCAAACACCGCGGAAGTCAGGAATCAACACTTCTATGGTTACTCCGGGAATTTCTTCGCGTAACCTATGGATACACTCAGCAAAGATGGGAGCTCCACCGTCTTTGCGTTCATCCCTGTTAACAGAGGTAATTACAACGTGTTTTAAATTCATGAGTTTGGCAGCTTTAGCCACTCTGTTCGGTTCATCCCAGTCGAGACCTTGTACAGGACGTCCTGTTTTAATCGCACAGAACCCACAAGAGCGTGTACATACATCACCCAAAATCATAAAGGTGGCTGTTCCGGCTCCCCAGCATTCACCCATATTCGGGCAGCGAGCTTCTGCACAAACCGTATTTAGGGAATGTTCACGAATTACGTCATTAACTTCTTTAAACCGTTGACCGGATGGAAGTTTAACGCGCAACCAATCGGGTCTTCTGCCCGCTACGGCGCTGTCTTTCGCGGATGGTCTGTCAATAATAGTGGTTGAACAACTCATAAATAAAAATCTTAAAATTAGGCTCTAAAAATACGTAATAAATGGCTCAATTGCTTTTTAATAATTCTTCCATCAAATGAGATAAATCTGTATTTCGTTGCATTTTAGCATCAAAAACGTTGCCGAAATAATGAATGATTTTCTCTTTAACCTCATCGGGGCTTACTTGCATTCCAAGTATTTTAGAAAGACTTGTTACCCCTTTGTTTTGTATGCCACAGGGAACAATATGCCCAAAATAGGATAAATCTGTATTGACGTTTAGTGCAAAGCCATGCATAGTTACCCAACGTGAACATTTGATTCCCATTGCACAGATTTTTTCGTTTCCTAACCAAACACCGGTCTCACCTTTAGAACGTTCGGTTTCAATGCCATAATCTTTGCAAACCTGAATCATTACTTCCTCCAGATTTCGTAGATAAATATGGATATCGGTTGTGAAAAAATCTAAATCAAGAATTGGATAACCCACAACTTGTCCCGGTCCGTGATAGGTAATATCGCCTCCACGATCAATTTTTACGTAGCTTGCACTGTAGGAATCTAACTGCTCATTATTCACAAGCAAATGTTCTTCCTTACCGCTTTTTCCAAGTGTGTAAACATGCGGGTGTTCTACAAAAATGAGCATATTGTTGAGTTTGGGCTGATTCTCGAATTTTTCCGGAAATCGTTTTTGCTCAATTAGTTGCGCCTGTAATCTTTTTTGCAAATCCCATGCCTGTTGATAGGGCATAAGTCCAACATCAACGTAATCAATTACCGGTATTTCGCGTTTTTTGCTCATGCACTAAAAGTACGCTTTTTATGTGAAGAATGATTGAACAGATGATAAGGCAGGCAGGTTTTTATTTTGAGGTGCTGGTGGAAATACTTTGCTTTTATTGATTTCTAATATTAACCGGGTTTTCAAAGTATAGATAGTGTTTAGAGATAGCCATAAATGTTAGAACTATCTTATAGAGTTCGTTGCAATAACAAGAATTAGAATTGCTTAAACTGTTTTACACCCTCACCCCGGCCCTCTCCCAAATTTCCTACTACATCCAAAAAAAACAATGATATGGGAGAGGGGGTCTGTCTTGTGTCGAACAAAAAAGACTGAATTCGTTGCCACACATAACTAAGGCTAGGATTACCCTCTCCCATTTAAATAAGTGCTACGAAATCTCAAGCTAATTTGGGAGAGGGAAGGGTGAGGGAAAAAAGAGTAAATAAGCAGGAAAAAGAACGTTTAAAAACGCAATTACTATCTATAGGCTATTACTTGAAATGAAATTTGTGAAAATACTACAAAGATCAAATTGAGATAATAATTAACTAGCACCTCAAAATAAAAACCTGCCCCCATAATGCAACTTGGCTCCACTCAATCCCATTACAACATTTCGTGGCTTACATTAATTCGTACGGTTGATGAACCTTTAAAAGGGTATTTATCATACAGGTAAAAGGCTGAATCAAGATAATGTTCGATTACCGAAGTTTTTACGTTGTATGGGAGCTTGATCATAATCACCCATCGAAAGTGGTTATGCATTCGTAGGATTACATCGGGTGATGGCCCCAGAACCGGGAAACCGTGGTTCAACCTGTTTAAACATTCGCCAAAACGCATGGCTGCTTTTTCGGTTAAGTCGGCTTTTTTCCCTTTAAACAAAATTTGCATGATGCGCGAAAATGGAGGATAGAATAGTGGTCGACGGTGCTGTAATTCTTCTTTGGCAAAGGATTCATAATCATGGCGTTGTGCTGCCTGTATGGTGTAGTGATCCTGCATCATGGTTTGGATAAAAACTTTGCCGGGCTTAGAGCCTCGTCCGCTGCGTCCGGCAACCTGACTTAACAGCTGAAAGGTGCGTTCATTACTTCTGTAGGATGGGAATGCCAGTTCGGTATCGGCATTTACAACGCCAACCAAAGTAACATTCGGAAAGTCGAGCCCCTTTGCAACCAACTGCGTTCCAATGAGAATGTCGGCATCACCTCTGCCAAATGCACTTAGAATACGGTCGTGTGCATTTTTCCCCGATGTGGTATCCTGATCCATTCGAAGAATACGTGCTTCGGGAAAAAGCTCGTTTACCTGATTTTCAAGCTGCTGGGTTCCACTTCCCTGAGTCCCGATTTCGTGGGATGAGCAAGACGGACATTCATTCGGGATGCGCTCGGTGTAGCCGCAATAGTGGCATCTTAGATGATGCAAAGGTCTGTGGTATGTAAGTGAAACCGAGCAGGACGGGCACTCAACTACATGTCCGCAATCATCGCATTGCATATAAGATGCAAAACCCCGACGATTGTACAGAAGGATTACCTGGTTCCCTTCCTGAATCGTTTTTCTGATTTCAATTTCTAAGGGAGCAGCAAATGGACCGCGCATCGCTTTTTTGTACTGCTTCAAATCTAAAACTTCAATACTCGGCAAATTTGCTCCATAATGCCGTGATTTTAATTTTAAAAGTGTACTTTTCCCTCTACTTGTATTCATTAGACTAACAAGGCTGGGCGTAGCCGAACCGGAGACCAAAACCGCATTATTTATGTAAGCACGCATAGATGCGACCTCCCGGGCATTATATCGTGGTGCGGGGTCGGATTGGTAGTAAGATGTATCATGCTCTTCATCAAGAATGATGAGCCCAAGATTCGCAACGGGTGCAAAAAGAGCCGAGCGAGCTCCAATAACAATATCTTTTTCACCTTTACGAATGGCGTTCCAGGCGTCGAAGCGTTCACGGCTACTCAATCGACTGTGAAGAATGGCAATTCGGGAACCGAAAATCCGGTAAAAGCGTCTTACCGTTTGAGGTGTTAGCGCAATTTCCGGGACGAGTATCAAGGCCGACTTACCCATTTCAAGGGTTTTTTGCATGGCATGAATATAAACTTCGGTCTTACCACTTCCGGTAATGCCATAAATGAGGTAATGACGATATTCTTTAGCAAGAATGGACTTTAAAATTGCATTGTAAACGGGCTTCTGAAAACTGTTAAGCTCCGAAATAGAATCAGGGTTATACTCATATTGATGTCCGGAAAAGACACTAACCTCTTGCTCAAACTTTTCAATGAAACCTTCATCCTCTAATTTTTTCAAAACATAAGGAGAGAGTTCATTATACCCTAGTAAGTCTTTATTCGAAGCAGGAAGAATATCATTATGCTTTAAAAAAATAATAGCTGCTTCCCACTTGTAAGTGCTTTTTTTTGACCTGATTTGATCGATTCTTTCGGGGAGAGTATCATTATTAACCCATTTCCAGCAAAGTTCTGTGGCAGCTGACACATTCATTTCGGGTTGTTCCCAAACCTCAACCCATTTCTTTTTTTTGAGCCATGCTAATGCCGGTTTGAAATCGAGCTTAAGTTTTTTTTGACACTCTTCAAGTTTTAACTGAGGTTGATTATGTAAATCCTCCAATATGATTTTTGCCGATTCGGGAGTGTTTTCGGGTAATGCTTCTAAGTCATCAGGGCTGATCCATTTTAAATACGAAGTTGATGAAAAATTTAATCCAACCGGTAAGGCTGTTTGAATAACCTCACCAAAACTGCAATAATAAAACCGATGCATCCATTCGGTTAATTTTAGGAGTTCATCGGTAATTACCGGTGCATCATCTAAAACTTCTCGAACTTTTTTGGTTTTGAATTCCGGAATTTGAGAATGAACATGAACAACCATACCAATAGACATCGAACCCCTTAGTGGTACCCAAACCCTCATTCCGGGAGAAATCTTCATATCGGTTTCTACTTCATAGGTAAACGTCTCCCTAACAGCCGTTGGAAATGCAACATTGGCAAAGAATTTTTTTTCAATATTTGATTTGGTCTTACTCATCAATCACCCAAAATACAGATAACCGAATTGACGCAAAAAGAAACTTTACGAAAAAATAAAAATGATGTATAAATTGTTATCTCGAAATAGGGTGTTAGAAATCTGCTAAACTCATGAGTTTAAGGCTACGCACTGATTATCAACAATGACCAAAAAATACTTTTGCCATGTTCAAAATTCCCAGCTTAGTACTCCGACAGCTTTACAACTACGGAAGTTTAAAAAATACCGATAAGGGATTCTCTTTTACCGTTAAAAACCGACTGACGGACGCAACCGTGATTGGAATATCGGAAGTGAGCATAAACGGACTGAGTATTGCCCTTGATAGCGTAACTCTGCAATATGGCGAAAATCAAACATCTGCAGCCTCTGATATTTCTTCTGAAAACGTAATAGATCTTAAGTTAAAATCGGTTGTAACGTTTGATGTGGAGGGTGCAAATCTTGAAGCGGGCAAGCATAATGTAGTTTTTGGATTCGATACAAAAAAATATGGAAATCTTCTTGTTAAGGTAGATGATGCGTTATCAGAAGGGGATAGCAAGCGGGTTCGAATTCCGGTTGATAAGGAAAATGATTACAGCGATTCCATTATCAAAGAGCGTCAAAAATTTATTGAAACGTATTCGGGTGTAAAGCTAAATCACATTAACCATTATTCCGTTGATACTGATTCGTTAAAAGGAAATATCGAGGCTTTTACCGGTGTTGCTCAAATTCCACTGGGTTTTGCGGGTCCAATAAAAGTGAATGGGGAATATGCAAATGGTGAGTTTTTGGTACCGCTAGCAACAACCGAAGGCACGTTGGTAGCCTCGTATAATCGGGGAATAAAAGCGGTGAATTTATCGGGTGGTGTAAAGTGCACCGTTGCTATGGACTGTATGCAGCGTGCGCCTGTTTTTATTTTTGAAGATGCCAGAGATGCCCGCGATTTCATTGATTGGATTAATCAAAACATGGATAAAATTCGGGAAGAGGCAGAAGCAACATCAAGTGTTGCGAAGCTTCTATATATCGACCCGTATTTATCCAATAAATTTGCTTACCTCCGTTTTAATTTTGAAACCGGCGATGCAGCAGGACAAAATATGGTAGGACGGGCAACTTTTGCAGCTTGCAGTTGGATTAATGATACCTATCCAAAAATTAAGCGATTCTTTTTGGAATCAAATTTCGCGACAGATAAAAAGGCATCCCAAGTAAATGTTATGCGAACACGAGGCAAGAGGGTAACCGCAGAAGCCGTTGTTAAGCGAGAAGTACTGCAACAAGTGTTGAGGGTTGATCCTGAAAGTTTGAATTATCACAATGGTGTAGCTACCGTTGGGGCATTTATTAGCGGTGCGAATAACAACGGTGCTCACTCACCTAATGCAATTACGGCTATGTTTATAGCTACCGGGCAAGATGTAGCGAATGTGTCGGAGTCGTCGGCGGGAATTATTTATTCAGAAATAACACCTGAAGGAGACCTATATATATCTTTGACCATTCCATCTCTTATTGTTGCAACCTATGGGGGCGGTACGGGATTGTCAACTCAACGGGAGTGTCTGGAAATTATGGGCTGTTACGGAAGAGACAAAGTGAAAAAGTTGGCAGAGATTATTGCGGGTGTCGCCCTTGCAGGAGAGTTGTCGCTTGGTGCTGCAATTTCATCACTCGATTGGGTTTCGAGCCATGAAAAGTATGGTCGCAACCGATAAGACCACCAACGTTTATTCGGGCATTATGACACAATTTTTTGCTAATTAAAACTGGTAGGCAATGAAGCTAAAGCTACTGTACTTCTTTACACTATTGATTCTAGTCTCTGCTTGCAAGCAAGTTCCAAGAGAACGACTCATGCAATACGTTCCCGGAATTGAAGCTTCTGTGAGAGCCGATAGTCTAATTTTAACTCTTGAAAACCCGATTGCTGTTCCGCTACAGTTTTTGGTTACATCTCAAAATGACTCTGTGCAAGACTTTTTGGCGGATTCTTTTCCTGTGGTTGTACCGGCATTTTCTGATACTACACTCATTTTTGTTTCGGAAGAATTGCCGGAGAGTCCCGGGTTACGACTTAATACCTTGTTTGGAGATCCGGATGCAGAGTTTGTATCGCCAATACTTGAACTTCCGTTTCCACCCGGGAGGTCGTACAGAGTATTACAAGGCTATTATGGTTCTTTTTCGCATAATACAGATTTCTCGAGGTATGCCATTGATTTTAACTTAGCCGTTGGGGATACAATAACGGCTGCTGCATACGGCTACGTCGTAGGGTTGATTGATGGATACCGGCACGGTGGGAACAATCGGAAATGGAGAGATTATGCCAATTATATTACCCTTTTTCACCCTGAGTTTAATGTGTTAACCCAGTATGTACATTTGGTTCACAATGGTAGTCTAGTAGCGCTTGGAGATACTGTTTTTGCCGGACAGCCGATTGCACTTTCCGGGAATACCGGTTTTACTTCAGGACCACATTTACACTTTAATGTATTGCGATCACTAAATAAAGATGTTGTCTCCATACCGGTTGATTCAATTGGTGCTTATCGTGGAGAAGAACTTAGAAGGGGAGTCGTTGTGGGGCATTGATTTTTTAGGCTGATTTTTTAAGCTAACATTTATTTATGCTGAGGCTGAATACTATAAATCTCAGTCTGTAGTCAAACCGAAAAGCACAAAACACTATTGGATAATTAACAACAATAGCACAAAACAGTATTGGATTTTTAACTTTTTACTGGAGATTCTATCTCATTCAGGCTAAAAATAAAGCTCTCAATTTCAGAAATTGTCGACAAGCTAAAAGCCTGTGCAACAAAGTGAGTTTAGAATAAGGCATTAAAAAAATCATTTTCACATATCATTCGTCTTAGCAGTGGAAATTGTTTATTTTTCAGCCACATAATTAACTCTCTAATATAGAGTTTAATCTTTTTTATAGGTTCTACTGAATACACATGAAAAAATGCTTACTGCTTGATATGGATGGTGTTGTTTTACACGACAATACCTTGATTTCCGGAGCAGACAAATTCCTCAAGAGAATAATGGATGAAGGAATCCAGTTTCGGTTTATTACGAATTACGCATCTCAAACCCCCGCTGATTTACATAATCGCCTGTTAGCTTCCGGTGTGGATATACCTCCAAAAAACTTTTTTAACTCTGCTATGGCAACGGCTGCTTTTCTTAAGAAGCAGGACGGCAGAAAAGCCTATGTAATTGGGGAAGGTGCACTAACCCATGAGCTTTATAATATTGGTTTTACCATTACAGACATTAACCCTGATTTTGTTATTGTGGGCGAGACACGCTCGTATAACTGGGAAATGATAAAAAAAGCAGCTCAGTTCTTAAGCAAAGGCGCAAGATTTATAGCTACAAACCCAGATGTAGCCGGCCCCGGTGGTTCACCGGCTTGCGGTGCTCTTTGCGCGCCTCTTGAAAGAATTTCGGGTAAAAAACCTTTTTATATTGGCAAGCCAAACGCTTATATGCTTCGTGCTGCAATGAATGACATGAGTGCACATTCCGAGAATACAATCATCATTGGTGATAACATGAGTACCGATATTCTGGCAGGTGTACAAGCAGGTATCGACACAGTATTGGTTTTAACAGGCTACAGTAAAAAAGAGGATATTGAAAATTATCCCTTCAGACCAA
>PXCK01000060.1 GCA_003566635.1 Balneolia bacterium
ATGAAGGGCGAGTTCCCCATAAAAAAAGAATTATTGGAAAAAGAAGTCATTCCTGCATTTCAGGTAGAAATGTCTCTTCCGAATCAAGATGAGTTTACACTCGAAGAATTTCTTGGTTTAGGTGATGCACATCCCGAGCTACAAGGGGTAAAGGTTGTGAAGCAACGTTTTGGCTATATGGTGAATGATACCATCTGTGAATTTGGGTACGTGCTAATTAACGGTGCGCAAGTTTGTACCATAAACTCAGAATCTACAGAAGTTGAAGATATCAAAAAAACTCTTGCAGATGTAGGACTTGAGGAATTTGAAAACATCAATTACCTGCAAGCAATTAAGCGAGTAGTTGGTATGATTGATAAACCATTAGCTAATTAGGAGTATTAAAATGGCACGTGAAATTGAAAAGAAATTTTTAGTTGATGGTGATTTTAAAGCACATGTAAGCACAGAGATGCGCATCACTCAGGGGTATTTGTCTTCCGTTCCGGAAAGAACCGTTCGTGTTCGCGTAAAGGGAGATAAAGGGTTCATTACAATTAAAGGAATTGGGAATAAATCCGGCGCGAGTCGCTACGAGTGGGAAAAAGAAATACCCGTAAGTGAAGTAAAGGAATTACTTGAAATATGCGAACCGGGCGTAATAGATAAAACCCGGTATGTTGTCAACTTTGGAGGACTTTCATTTGAAGTTGATGAGTTTTACGGTGATAACGAGGGATTGACTGTCGCTGAGGTAGAACTTGAATCAGAAGACCAATCTTTTGAGAAGCCGGAATGGTTGGGCGAAGAGGTAACAGGAGATGTGAAATACTACAACTCCATGCTAATGAAAAATCCATACAAAAACTGGTAAGTAATCGGGCAAAAGCAGTAAGTCAAAACGTATAAAATTATGTCAGAAAAAGAGCATACATTAATTGATAGTAATGGTAATTCGTATGATCCGCTGGATATGCGCAATTACTCTATTGAAAAACTACCTAACAGGCAAAAAAGCAAGGTAGAACAGCTCATGGCCAGCTTTGGTGTGCCGGTTGCTATTCTTACCTTTATTGCTGTAGCCTTTTTTGTGGAGTTACCCTTCCTGCAAGGGTTGGACATTTCAAGCATACAATCAACACAAGCAATTGAAATGTACAACGAATTAGGGGTAGAAACCTTTGTTCGTAACAACCATTATATGCTCGCCATTTTTTTGGCTGCTATTATACTTTGGCTTACTGCTGCCATTCCTAATTATCAGGTATCGTTAATATTAATCATATCGCTTGTACTTACGGGGGTTTTACCTGAACGGGTTGCCTATGCACAGCTTGGTCACCCGGTAATGTGGCTAAACATTATGTCGTTCGTATTGGCAAGTATGTTGGTTACAACCGGGGTTGCTAAGCGATTTGCTCTATGGTTTATTATTAAGTTTGGGAAAAATGCCGGCACTATTTTTATCAGCTTTATTGCCATTAACACCCTTCTATCTGCTTTTATAAGTGCAACAACCGCTAAGGCGGCTATTCTACTTCCAATCTTCATGGTTATTGCCGCTGTTTATGGTGCCGATGGTGGCGATAAAAAAACAAATTTTGGACGAAGTATTGTACTCCAAAACCTTTTGAACATAAATCTTGGTGCGGGTGCATTTGTAACCGGCTCGGGTGCGAACCTGCTTGCGGCTGCTCTTATCAGTGGTGCAATAGAAGGTAATGTTTACTTTGCCGACTGGATGTTCGCCATGTTCCCCACAATGGTAGGGATGATGTTTATCGGTTACTTCGTGGCGATGAAGATTTTCTTCCCATTAGAGAAAAAAGAACAAAAGCCCCAAATTAAAGGTGGGATGAAGCGCCTAAAGGACGAATACAACAAATTAGGCAAGATGGATTACCAGGAAATCAAAACTATCGTAATCTTTGTTCTTATTCTGGCTCTTTGGTCAACCGATCGTATTCACGGTGTAAGTGCAACGGCAATTGCTTTTGTTGGAGCAATAGTTGCTCTGTTGCCACGCGTTGGTATCGTTAACTGGAACGACGTAGATATTCCATGGCACCTTATGTTATTCTCGGCCGGAGCCTACACTCTCGGAGCAGGTTTCAACTATACCGATTTACCCTCTTTATCTGTTAACGCCTTTTTCGATTCTCTTGGAATCGGAAATGAAACCGAATTTTGGATTCTGTATTTGTTACTTACCGGGGTAATGTGTTTCAGCGCTTTAGTTTTCCAGTCAAAAACAATGAGGACCATGATTTTTATCCCAATTGCTATAGGTGTTGCACAACGATTTGATTTTAGCGTGGTTAGCTTAGCCTTACCAACAGCCTTTATGATTGAATATGTGTGGGTGCTTTACTTCAATAGTAAACCTGCAGCACTACTTTATGAAACCGACCGATACGACCTAAAAGATGCCTTTAAGTTTGGTATTACCATGATGGTTATTGGATATGTACTAAACATCTTTTTAGGCGAAACATGGTTCCGCTGGCTAGGGATTACACCTAATGGTGTATTCGGACTTTTTTAAACAATTTTAATACTACAAATTCTCATGATTGAACTTTTCGGAAAACATAAACAAATTGAAGTCGAAATTGACGAATTTCTCGACCACATTGTCGAGGGTGGGCTTCTTTTCAAAAAAGGTATAAAATTCTACCTCAACCATAGACTTGAAGAATTCGAGCAACGCTTAAGTGAAATTATTTTACTTGAAAAACGAGCAGACGACTTAAGAAGAAATATCGAAACCAAATTATACACAAAAACTTTAATACCTGAGTTTCGTGGCGATGTACTTGGTCTTCTTGAACATTCCGATGCCGTTTTAAATCAAATAGCCGATACATTGGTTGAGTTTTCTGTTGAAAACCCCGAAACCTTATCTGATTTAAATGATTTGAAATACGAGTTAGCTAAAAATGCTATTAAAGCTTCTGAGTTTATGGTTAAATCAATTCGTTGCTACTTCCGCGATTTAACTGCTGTAAGAGACAACATCAAACAAGTACATTTCTCAAGAGAAGAGACAAACCGGATAGCCGAAAAGTACAAGAGGGACATTTTTAGCCGACCAAATCTAAGATTAAGCCATAAAATGCATTTGCGCTACTTTGCCAGAAGCATTGAAAATATTGCAGATGATGCTGAAGACCTCTGCGATCGCTTAGCCATAGCAACCATTAAACGATACATTTAAGGATATAACCCAATGGAATGGATTTACCTTATTAGTGGGCTATTCTTAGGTTGGTCTTTAGGAGCCAACGACGCTGCCAATATATTTGGTACTGCCGTAGGCTCCCGCATGGTTAAGTTTAAAACAGCAGCACTTGTATCAACTATTTTTGTAATTCTCGGTGCTGTAATTAGCGGTGGGGGTACCACCGAAACACTTGGGCAACTTGGTGCTGTGAATGCCCTTGCCGGCTCATTTACAGTTGCTTTAATGGCGGGTTTAAGCGTTGCTATAATGACACAAATGAAACTTCCGGTTTCTACTTCTCAGGCTGTAGTTGGAGCAATTTTAGGTTGGAATTTCTTTACCGGTTCACCTACTGATTACCAAAAATTGATTGAAATTGTAGGCACTTGGTTTTTCTCTCCCATTTTAGCAGGTTTTTTTGCAGTAGGCCTCTATTATTTAGCAAAAAAATATTTAGGATCAGCTAAAATTCATATGCTACAAATGGATGCCTATACACGGGTGGGTTTAATAGTAGTTGGTGCATTTGGAGCTTACAGTTTAGGAGCGAATAACATTGCAAATGTAATGGGTATGTTCGTATTTGCCTCGCCTTTCGAGAACATGTCTATCTATGGCTTTTTTAATTTTACAGGAACACAACAACTCTTTTTGATTGGCTCTATATCTATAGGTGTAGGAGTATTTACTTATTCGTACAAGGTTATGACTACCGTTGGTAACGATATTTTTAAACTCACGCCTATACTAGCATTAATTGTAGTTCTGGCTAAATCACTCGTGTTATTTGTTTTCGCGTCTCAAGGGCTTGAACGTCTATTAATAAGCATCGGACTGCCACCTTTACCATTGGTGCCGGTTTCAAGTTCACAAGCGATTATAGGTGCTATTATTGGTGTGGCACTCATAAAAAGCCGTGAAAATATAAACTTCAAAATTGTGGGGCGTATAGCAACCGGATGGATTATAACTCCTGTTATTGCCGGCATCATGTGCTATGTCGCTTTATTTTTTGTTCAAAACGTATTTGAGCAGGAGGTTGTAGACAGAAGCATACAACCCGGTATTAGCCAAACCGAAGAAACCACTACAATAGAACTTTTTTCAACACAAACAACAACTAATAATTCAATAAAACACTACCAAGTTTACCTGAATAATTTTGAAGGTAATTTGTTAGCAAACCCTGAATTACTCGACAATTAAATTAAAAAATATGAGAAAGAGGGATTCATGAGAACCTTTATGAAACAAATTTTACTGGCTTGTTCTGTATTAGTGCTATTTCTTTTGAGCACCAATTCACAAGCACAAGAGATTGATACAACAAAAATTCATTCTGCAATACTTGAAAATGGGAAAATACAAGAAGGTATTTTGATTTTTGAAGATAAAAATAAGGAATGGAAAATCTGGTGGGACCACCGTATATACTGGGATGCGGCTTTTTATATGGGTGATAACCCTAACCAGATGTTCAACCCAATGACAAATGGTACCATGCTAAGGCGCGGGATTATCCAGTTTAAAACAACCATGTACCGCGACTGGGAAGCATACATCGACCTTAATGCCAGCCAGGGTGGTGCACTTACACCTCGTGATATGTGGGTTGCTCGACATTTTAGGGGTAGTTACCATAATTTTTTCATACAAGCCGGTAATTTTAAAGAAGCTACAGGAATGGAAAGGTTAGAAAGCTCACGCCTGATTACCTTTATGGAACGTGGCGCTGATGCTATTTTTGAAGAAGGGCGTCGAAAGGGAATTGCCTTAACCTACTATAATCCTCACATTTGGGCACAATTTGGCTCATGGGGTCAGGAAATAGACCAAAGACGCTTTGAAAGAGATAACGAAGCATGGGGATTTAACGGTCGTGTTGCTTACACTCCTATACGTCAGGACAGACGCATTGTACATGTTGGAGGGTGGGCATCTATTCGTCCTCCCGATGCCGATAATAACAGCCGTGTTCGTTTACGCGGGCGTCCGGAAACCCGTATAGCCAGTAACAATTCACATCGCTTCTTAAATACTGGACAAATTACAAACGTTTCTAACTATACGCGTTATGGTTTAGAACTGGGCTCTATTCTTGGCCCTTTACAGGTATATGGCGAGTATAAAGTGTTTAATGTACACCGTAAAAACGACCTGCCTGAGCCAAGTTTTTGGAGTGGTTTTGTTATGGCATCTTACTTCCTTACCGGTGAATCAAGAGGATATTTTGCCGATGAAGGTGAGTTCGGTAACTATGATCATCCTAAAAACCCATGGGGTGCTGTACAACTTGCAGTTCGCTACAGCAGAACCAACCTAACTGATGAAAAAGCCAATATATTTGGCGGAGAACAAGAAGTGATTACATTGGGATTGAACTACTTTGCAACCCGCTATATTCGATTCTACTTTAACTATGCATTTGTAAGGTCCGATCAACACGCAGACGGAGATGGCAGTTTAACTCCATTCAACTACAATTATTTCCAAACCAGGATGATGGTTCGCTTGCCATAACGAAAGCAATGAAAAAGAAACTTTAATTTTTAAAGCAATAATGATATGAAAACTCAATATGCAATATTAATAACTGCGTTACTGTTCGCTCTTACATCTTGTATAGACACATCCGTTAACGCGGGAGATGAAAATGGCAATGGCAACGGTAATGGCGACCCTAATGGTGAGTTAACGTTAGTTGTGAATTTTAATGACTATCGTGGAACCGAAGCAACATTACCCGATGGAATGTTTGTAACATGGGATGAAGACAGAACCGACAATCCTTTTACAGGAGTTGGCAATTTAAACACTAGTGACCCTACTGAATCATATGGTGGGTTTACTGCTTTTACTGCCGGTAATGACGACTACTCTTTCGGAATTCGTGAACGTGAACCGGTAGATTTACGGGATTCCAGACTCTTTTTGGAGTTTACCAACAATACAGACCAGCTTATTTTTGAGTTTGCCATAAGCTACGATGTTGAAGCGTGGTTTATTGGTGACCGCCGTAATCGAATTCGTTTGAAGTACGATAACGACTTAGAGGCGTCGGGCTCTTTTGATGAGGATATCTTTTCTACCGATAACCCTTCTTCTGAAACCACACCCGGTTCAAAAGTAAATGGCTCATTAGCAGCTAACAGGGTAACTGTTTCCGGAACTATAGATGTTTCTGAACTGGAAAGAGAAGGGCAAACATTAGGACCTGTTTCTCCGGGTGCTACCGTTTACTTCCGTTGGCAATTCTCAAATGCTGATGGTGATGGCGGCGATTTACGATCCGGTCTTGCTATAAACAACATATCCATTACCCCAATTATAGATTAATAATATCCACATTTATCTGTACCTTTACCTTATGACCATCTTGATAAGGTTGAAAACTATAAACATTTAACCATAATCGGGACATTACTGAGATGTCCCGTTATAATTGATAAGACTATGAAATATTTATACACCCTCTTAGCATTTGCTATTTTATCCGTAAGTGCATTTGCTCAAAATGAAAATGGTAGCTTTTCATTTACCAATGAAGCTACCACATACCAACAAGATTTCAATACCTACTTGGGTACTCTTGAAAGCCTTCCGGAGTTTTTCTCCGTAACCTGGGATGTTGATCGTGAAGAAGAACCTTTTACAGGGGTTGGAGATTTTAATACAAGTGACCCCGATGAAGCTTATGGCGGTTTCTCTGCCTTTTCGGCTGAAAGTGGTTCTTACTCATTTGGTATCCGTGAGCGTGAACCCGTAGATTTGCGCAATGCACGCCTTTTCTTCACATTCACTAATGATACCGACCAACCTATTAGTCAATTCGAAGTAAGCTACGATGTCGAAGCGTGGTTTATTGGTGATCGTAGAAACAGGCTTCGCTTAAAGTATGACACCCTGATTGAATCCGATGAAAGAGATACATTTGAAGAAGATATATTTTCTACCGATAATCCTTCAACCGCTACTGAAGTTGGGATTAAAGTAAATGGTTCACTTGAAGAACACAGAACAACCGTTTCCGGGTTGGTTGATATTACAACTATTGAAAAAGAGGAAGACATTTTCTTCGAGCCTCTCGCTCCCGGTGAAACCGCTTATTTCCGCTGGCAGTTTTCTAACGCTGATGGTGATGGAGGTTCGCTCCGTTCAGGTCTTGCAATAAATAATCTTTCTATAACTGCTGTAATCGAAACCGATGAACCTTCCGACAGCTTTTCTTTTACTAACGATGTAAAATCATTTTCTGAGGATTTTAATGACTACCGTGGGAGCTTTGCAACCTTACCAAGCTTCTTTTCTGTAACATGGGATGTTGATCGTGAAGAAGCCGTATTTACAGGGGTTGGCGATTTCAATACAAGTGACCCCGAAGTAGATTACGGTGGATTTTCTGCTTTTACCGCAGGTGATGGAGATTATTCTTTTGGAATACGCGAAAGAGAGCCGGTAGATTTACGTGATGCCCGTTTATTTTTTACGTTCACAAATGATACAGATGAGCCAATAAGCGTATTTGATATTTCATACGATGTGGAAGCATGGTTTATTGGTGACCGCAGGAACAGGCTTCGCCTAAAATTCGATACCATGATTGATTCGGAAGATCGGGACACGTTCGAGGAAGACATTTTCTCTACCGATAATCCTTCTTCAGTAACTGAAGTAGGCACTAAAGTAAATGGCTCACTTGAAGAGAACAGAGTTACTGTTTCCGGGTTAGTTGATATTACAACCATCGAAAAAGAGGAAGATATTTTCTTCGAGCCTCTCGCACCGGGTGAAACCGCTTATTTCCGCTGGCAGTTTTCTAACGCCGATGATGATGGAGGTTCGCTCCGTTCAGGGCTTGCAATAAATAACTTTTCCATAAGCATTGCAGATGATACTAATATTGATCAACCTACTCAGGTTCCAACTGCTATTGAGTTAAATCAAAATTATCCGAACCCTTTCAACCCTACAACTACGATCTCTTTTACACTACCTCAAACCGATCAGGTTCGTTTAAGTGTTTATAATATCCAGGGCCAATTAGTTGCCACTTTATTAAATGAGCAGAGAAGTAGTGGTAACCATTTTGTAACATTCGATGCCTCTGCCCTTTCAAGCGGTGTTTATTTATATCGTCTTGAAACAGGGAATCAAAGTTTTGTTAAAAAAATGACTTTAATTAAGTAGAATCTCTCATATCAAATCCTCCTTCACAGCCTCCGGGGTTAATTTCCATGGGGGCTGTGTTATTTATTACCCGGGCTATTCCTGCCGTCCGCCTAATAATTTAGCTTATAACATACAGCTTAATTCAATGCTATGAGTTTACTTGTATCCATAATTATTGCACTTCAATTAAATGTATCAACCACTTTAGATAAATCAATTTCTCATTTAGCTTTTTCCAAAACGGATACTACAATAGTTGAGCCAAATAAAATTGAAAGGAACCGACTCTACAATATTGTTGATCTGTATGATGCAGATATTGTTCAACTTAGTGGTCGGGTTTATTTCGATTTGGGCATATTGGAACAAAAGGATAAAACGATCTCATCTTCAACAACAGATATTTCCTATGGTACATTATTTAGAAGTGCAAGATTCCGTGCTGAAGGTGGTCTGGCGCCCGGTTTGAGGTGGAGGGGCGAGTTAGAAATTGTTCAAAATAGATTTACTCTAAGAGGTTTCTTTTTTCAGTACACAATGGCCGAAAATACTATTCTAATGTTTGGTAACATTATCAAAGAACCTTTGGGTCTGGAGCGCATGAGTCCATTGGGATGGTATTCGTTTGTGGAATTATCTCCGGCAGTAAGCGCCTTCATGCCCGACCGAAATTTAAGTTTTCGGATAGACAATAGAGGTAGCAGGTATAATTTCTTATTGTCTTTTCTAACGGGCGCCGACCAGCTTAGGAGTGCTGATTTAGGTAGTGGATATGCTGTTGCAAGCAGATTTTCATTTGCTCCTCATGTATCTCAAACATCGTTCATACATTTAGGATATAATTTTTCACTCCGTAGAAATTCACGAATAATTTTTAAGGACGATGACGAAGAAAATCGTCGTTATAATTTCTTCTCTTTCGGTCCTACACGCGGTTCAAGGGCAATTGGAAGTCAGGTTGCAGGAGCATCTTCTATTGATGATGTAAAAGCAAACAACAGGCATATTATTGAAATGGCTACCGGCTATAAATCCTGGTATTTAAGTGGTGAAGTTTTTCAAACCTCAATAAATCAACCGACAAATAAAAACCTTAATTTTTATAGCTTTTATACGCAAACAGGCTTATTCCTAACAGGGGACAGAAGACCTTATAACCCATCAAGAGGAACTTTTGGTGCTATATCACCTCGCAATCCATTTAATAATGGTAGCGGGACAGGTGCTATTGAAATTGCAGCTCGCTTTTCTTATTTGAATCTACAAAATGGATCTTATGATGGTGGAATTACACATCAATATGCGCTTGCACTTAACTGGTTCTTAGACAGAGATACTACATTTACCTTAAATCTGATGCGTCAAAATATTCAGTTCTTAGAAAATCAAAGAGTCGAACAAAATATATTTGCAGCAAGAGTTACGTTTGAATTTTAACCCGGATAATTGACCTTGTTCTTTACGTGCACACCGAATAACTGGAGATGAATCGTTCAGAAACGAGCAGAGGCTGTCAATTATATCTTTGCAAGAAGAATCTATTCGATATAAGCCAAAACCATGGAGGTCTCGAAGACCTCCATGGTTATAATGCAACAAATCGTTTCAACGAGATTCTTCCGCCATGCAGGGTTGTGGTAAGTAAAAAGCAATTAGAGTAATACAGTCTCTAATACGATACAGGCGTCTGAAAGACAATGGTATGGTTAGGTTTAGGTAAATATTTTAATCAGTAGCTTCGTGTATGATTCCAATGTAACCGTTGTGAACTTAGTGCATTCTTTGTGTTCGTTGTGGTTTTGAACAGATGGTAAATCAATCAAAACCAGGAAAAAACTAAACCCACCTCACTTAATCAACGTCATTTTTCTGGCGAGCACTTCGTTACCTGCTTGAATCCGATATATGTACACGCCACTTGACAGGGATGATGCATCAAACGCTACCGTGTGCAAGCCGGCTGATTGCCTGCCGTTCTGCAACTCTGCTACTTTTCGACCTGATAGGTCGAAAATGGCCAATTGTACATCGGTAGCTTCGGGCAGTTCATAGCTGATGTTTGTGGTTGGATTAAACGGATTGGGATAATTTGTATACAAAACTAACCCCGTGGGTATTTCCGGTTCTATGGGTGTGTTTACATGTTGGGGGTCTATAAATTCGTTCCCATCAGCATCTCGGAATAATATTAAGTCAGTTTCTAAGCCTACTAATCTTATGCTTATAAGTCCAAAACCTTTTGCCAAGTTATAAAAAACAGGAACAAATGATAATAATTGACACCTAATTTTTTCAACGGTTTGATCAAATACTTCCGTTTCAAAGGCGCTACGACATTCAGTACTATCAATACCTGCAAGCCAATCCCACCTTTCTGCTGTTATATAATAATCAGGGATACCAATCGTCAAGCTGTCAACTAAAACTTCATTAAACGGGTCATCCTCTGTTGGCGCCCACTGAAAAACTTCCGCAGTTTCAGGGTTGACCCGTTCAAACACATAAAAAATATCATTTCCATACTCATCTTCACCGCTGTCTGTTATATAATGAGGGTCAAAACCGGAGCTGTAGTTGAAATATCGCAGCACAGCATAATCTGTTCCATTTGCCAAGGTAGTATCTGCAACTACTTCTATACTGTAATAGGTAGTGTCCGAAAACTGAGGTAAATCATCAAAAATACGCTGGCGATAGACCCAATAAGTTCCAATCTCCAGTGGGTAGAACTCAAGCGCTTCATTCGTTTCTTCTGTGGTTTGCGCGTTAGTTGGCACAGCGCAATAAGCTAATAACAAGAGGGATATGAATGAGAAAATTGCCGGTAGAAAATTAGTTGCCATAACATTCGATTTTGGGTAACAGTAGTATGATTATGAATAAAAGCATAAATATTAATAAGAGCAAAA
>PXCK01000010.1 GCA_003566635.1 Balneolia bacterium
CAAAGCCGATGGTACATCAACCAAAGAAAAATCTTGCTTGATGGTTATAGCACCAATAGCATCACCCGGGATATTGGCTTCACCTGCAATTGCACCAACAATATCACCCGGACGAATTTTATGTTTTTTACCCAGGCTGAATTTTAGACGCACCATTTGAGAATCATCGAATTTTACGTTTTCTTTTTCATCCTTACCCGGATTTTCCAAACCTCCAATTTGTAATTTTAATAAACCGGCTGCTAATTCAGGAATGGTAAAACCACCTTCAGCCATGCGTTCGATTTCATTGATGTATGGTTTTAATCCACCTGCATTTAAAACTTCTTCCAGTTTTTCAATATGAATGTTGATTCTGGAGATCTGAACATCTTCTACAGTTGGCATTGCCAAAGGTTTAAGAGTTACACCAATTTGCTTTTCGATGGATTTTAACCTGCGGTTTTTTCTCCCCGCCGAAAATGTTATTGAGGTACCTTTTCTTCCGGCACGACCTGTACGGCCAATACGGTGAACGTAATATTCCGGGTCTTGTGGAACTTCAAAATTAAAAACTACATCCACGCCGCTTACATCAATACCTCGTGCAGCTACATCTGTGGCTACGAGTAAATCAATTTTGCCATTGCGGAATTTTGACATTACTGCATCTCGCTGCCCCTGAGATAAATCACCATTTATAATTTCTGAAGAAAAACCTCTTGCTTGCAAATCTCTTGCAATCGATTCTGTTTGTCTTTTCGTGTTCGTAAAAACCAAACCCAAGTTATATCCCTTTACGTCCATAAGCCTGGAAATTGCCTCGGTGCGAACCGACTCTCGAACATCCATCACGTATTGCTCAATATCAGGAGCGGTAACAGCCTTACGATCTACCTGTACATTTACAGGCTCGTTCATGTAGGTTTTCATAATCTTACGGATAGGAGCAGGAACCGTAGCTGAAAACATAATTTTTTGGATATCTCCTGTAGTGTAACTAAGGATCTCTTCCATATCCTCACGGAAACCCATATTGAGCATTTCATCGGCTTCATCAAAAACCAACATGGTAATTTTTGATATATCTAGGGTTCCTCTTTTTAAATGGTCGATGGTTCGACCGGGAGTACCAACAATAATTTGAGCACCACGATTTATGGCAGTAATCTGACGTTGTATTGGTTGGCCACCATAAACCGGCACTACCTGAATACCTTTTAAAAACTGACCAATTTTAAGAAGTTCACCGGTAACCTGAATGGCAAGTTCACGAGTCGGGCATTGAATTAAAGCCTGAACACTACGGTCATCGGCATTTACTTTGGTAAGTACAGGTATTCCGAACGCCGCCGTTTTACCGGTTCCGGTTTGAGCCTGACCAACAATATCTTTGCCTTCGAGAATAGGAGGAATACATGATGATTGAATAGAAGTAGGAGCTTCGAATCCCATATCAGACAGAGAACGAAGGATTTCAGGGCGTAGTTGTAGCCCTTCAAATGTTGAAATATTCATTTATAATAATTTTGTATAAAAGTGCCGGCTACCCAATTTCCGGTAAATAATTTTGCCCCGGTTCCGTGAATCTGTGTGGTGCCTGTTATCCTTGAAAAGTGGGGTACGTGGGAACCGGAAGTCGCGCGAAGAGGCGGGAATGCGCACAAGATACGATTCTTTTATGTGATTAACTATTTTGAACTTCTTGGGGATGGTGTTAGACAACATACTGTCAGCTGTCTAAACAAGTCAAGTCAGTTCTATAGTCCTTTAATTATATTCATGATACCTACAACAATCACTCTACCAAAAAACAAACATATTACTAAATTGCTTTTTTTATTTAACTTTAGTCAAACTTTAAACTTAAATACAGGATCGGTCTAAATGGATAATCCCTCACCAGCTGAGTTCTCTACTCAATTCCCAGATGAACAGTTAAGAACCATTCAAATAATATGTGGCGCACTTAACTTAGGGTTGATCCTTTTTTTAGGTGTTATCTTTACACTTTCCATTTTACAGGAACCAATTGCTGATAGTGGATTCAATTATGATATTATTCTTATAGTTACTGCTATTGCAGTTTTGGGTTCCATCCTTGCTTATCCCTTGTCGGTTACTTTGTTTAATAACAAGCTCCGAAGCTCAACAAGCGCGGAATCTTTTCAGAAAAATTTAATGATGGCGTATATTTTACGCTTAGCGGTTCTTGAAGGGGCGGCTTTTGTGGGACTAACTGCTTTGCTTTTGGCTGTGCTTGATAGTTCTTTATTCGATCATCTTTTTTATTGGGTGAACTTGCTGCCGCTCTTTGTTATGATTTTAGTAACGGTTACAAACTTTCCAACTCGAGATTATATTCGTCAGCTTTACGAAGTACATTTCTATTACTCAAAATAAATGGCACAAAATGAGGAACTGATCGAACAAACCGTCACTTTTGTTAAAGAAACGTTAGAAGGTGCTGAAGCCGGTCACGATTGGTGGCACACAAACAGGGTTAGAAATACTGCGATTAACATAGCCCTAAAAGAGGGGGCCGACTTGTTAGTAGTAGAAATTTCTGCTCTCCTTCATGATATTGCGGATTCAAAATTCCATGATGGAGATGAGGAATTTGGTCCCAAAATAGCTCATGATTTTTTGAAAGATAAGCCAGTATCAAAGGAGCGGATTGAGCACATCCTTCAAATAATCAGGCATGTTTCTTTCAAAAATAGTTTTGGCATCAAAACTTTTGATTCTCTGGAGTTACAAATTGTTCAGGACGCCGATCGGCTTGATGCCATAGGTGCCATTGGTATTGCCCGTGCATTTAATTACGGTGGTTTTAAAAATCGAATTTTCTATGATCCTGAAACTCCACCCCAAAACTACTCTTCCGGAAATGCCTATCAAAGAAGTAATGCGCCGACTATCAACCATTTCTATGAGAAACTGCTAAAACTTAAAGATATGATGAACACAAAAACCGGTCGGGAACTTGCCGAAGAACGACATCAATTCATGGAGTTATTCCTCAAACAGTTTTATAAAGAGTGGAGTGGGGAGTGATTTATTTGATATGATTTAAGAGGAGCCGATGGATTTTTGCAGTTTGACAAATACATACATGAGCTCAATCAATTATTGAATAAAAAGTGAAACATTTATCCTTAGCCTCATTCACACCCGCTTCATAAATCCGCTTAAGCATCAGTGCTTCAAATTAATATTACCTTTCTTCACAATCTACAATTCAAAAAAATGGTAACTTTCAATAAAATAACCTGACTGTTATCAAACTATGGAATCTATAAGTGCTTTTGAAATTATAAAAGTGGGAATTGGCCCTTCAAGCTCACACACAATGGGGCCCTGGAGTGCAGCTTTGCGTTTTTTAAAGGGAATTAAATCAGATTATTCAATCGAAAGTATAAAGTCTCTGAAGGTATTTCTTTATGGCTCACTTGCCAAAACCGGTCATGGTCACGGTACAGATGTTGCCGTTTTTATGGGGCTTTCCGGAGAAGACTACACACTTATCGACACTGATACCGTTCCTCAAAGGGTGAATGAAATCAAAAAATCAGGGTTGTTAAATTTGAACGGAGAAAAAATGATCCCCTTCGATTATTACGACGACCTTATTTTTGAATACAATAAAACGCTGGATTTTCATCCCAATGGGATGCGGATTGAAGCCACTTTTGATAGTGGTAAAATTTTAGGAGTTAACTATTTTTCAATAGGTGGCGGTTTTGTAGTTAAAGAAGGCGAAGACGACGAAGAGATTCGAAATCACTCCAAAGTAACGCCCTATCCTTGCCATACAGCTAAAGCAATTTTAGACAACTGCAAAAAACTGAATGTACGTGTTTCGGAGTTAGTTTTTCTAAACGAGCAAACCTGGAGAACGCCTGAGGAAATCCGTCAACATGCCCTATATATTTGGGATGAAATTAAACAATGCGTATTCAGGGGTATTTCAAAGAAAGGAAATTTACCCGGTCCGCTTAATGTGCGAAGGCGTGCGTATGAGTTAAGCAAAAAACGACTCAACAATCAGAAATTCAAGAATGTAGATCAGTGGATTAAAGCCATTAGAAAAGGACCGAAAGATTTCAACACCGTGAACAAGTGGGTAAGTATTTTTGCGCTTGCTGTAAATGAGGAAAATGCTTCTTTTGGACGGATTATCACAGCACCAACAAACGGTGCATCAGGAGTAATACCTGCTGTATTGATGTACGCTTGGTGCTTTGTTCCACACTTTGATGAAGACCACGTTGTCGATTTCCTTCTAACAGCCGGCGAAATAGGCACGCTTTATAAAAAAGGAGCTACTATTTCAGCGGCTATGGGTGGATGTCAGGCAGAAATTGGGGTTTCCAGTTCTATGGCTGCAGCTGCACTAACCGAAGTTTTGGGCGGAACCAAAGAGCAAGTTTTGCAAGCTGCTGAGATTGCCATGGAACATCATCTTGGGATGACTTGTGATCCTATTGGCGGACTTGTTCAAGTACCCTGTATAGAGCGTAATTCAATGGGTGCAATTAAAGCCATAACAGCCTCCAATATTGCTCTTGATGAAGACCCATCCGGTGCCAGAGTTTCTTTAGACGACGTAATCAAGACGATGTGGGAAACAGCTAAAGACATGAACACCAAATACAAAGAAACCGCCGAAGGTGGCTTGGCGACTATCCCGGTAAATGTTGCCGAATGTTAAATATAAATTATGAAATAATGTAGATATGAAAGAAATGTTGATTCGATATATAGTTCCAGTCCTGCTCTTAGCAGTTGTAATATTTATTTGGTGGAAACCTTTTTCTACTGAAGATAAAATCACAACCGGCGATAATGTTCCAGAATGGGCACAAAATGTTATTTGGTATCAGATTTTTCCCGAGCGATTCAGAGATGGCGATCCAAGCAACAACCCAACAGCCGAGCGAATTAATGCACCGGAAGGATGGCATATTACCTCGTGGACTAAAGACTGGTATGCTCAAGATGATTGGGAAAAAGAACGCGGCTATTTTTACAGAAGTGCCACAACACGGCGATACGGAGGCGATTTACAAGGGGTGATTGATAAGCTTGATTATCTGCAGGAGTTAGGCATAACCGGTATTTACTTCAACCCGATATTTGACGCCGTTTCTCTGCACAAATATGACGCAAGTCATTATCATCATATTGATCGTCATTTTGGACCGGATCCTGAGGGCGATTGGGAAATCATGATGCAGGAAGATCCTAATGACCCCTCTACATGGCAATGGACTTCAGCCGATTTACTTTTTTTAGAGCTGCTTGAAAAAGCCAAAGACCGTAACATTCGGGTAATAATTGATGGTGTTTGGAACCATACCGGAAGAGACTTTTGGGCATTTAGAGATATAATTGAAAGCGGTGAAAATTCCGCATTTAAAGATTGGTACAAGATTACCGAGTTTAGTGATGAATTCTCCGATGGGTTTGATTACGAAGGTTGGTGGGGATATCGGGGCTTACCCGAGTTTACTGAAGTTGGCGATGATATTCACCCCGAGGTGAAAGCTCATATTTTTGCAGTTACCGAAAGATGGATGGCTCCAAATGGTGATGTGTCCAAAGGAATTGACGGATGGAGATTGGATGTGACCGAAGAGCTTGGTTACACATTTTGGCGTGATTGGCATACCCATGTTCGCTCAATCAACCCCGAAGCATATACCGTTGCCGAAATCTGGGATGATAAAGCTCGTGATTTTGTAGCAGATGATATGTTCAATGCTGTAATGAACTACCGTTGGACTTATGCTACCCACGATTTCTTCATCAATAAAAACATCCAGCCCGATGAATTCGCAAGACGGTTGAATGCTTTACTGGATGATTTCCCTATGGAGATGAACCTATCCATGCAGAATTTAATGGATAGCCATGATACCGAGCGTCTCGCAAGTATGGTAGTAAACCGAAACAAAGACTTCAAAGAAGATTCCAAGATACGGGAAGCACAAGATGGCGGGTATGATGTAAGAAAACCAACAGCAGAAGAGCGCGAGCTTCAGAAGCTTGTGAATTTATTCCAATTTACATACTTGGGAAGCCCAATGATTTATTATGGAACAGAAGCCGGAATGTGGGGTGCCGATGATCCCGACGACCGAAAACCTATGATGTGGTATGACAAGGAATTTGAATCTGAAGTTTCACATCCGCTTGGACATGAGCGTCCTGCCGATTCACTTTATTTCGATTGGGATTTGTTCAATTATTACAGTTCCCTGTCAACAATGAGACAAAGTATTCCGGTTTTGGGTAGCGGTGATTTCACAGCAATAACACAAAACTTAGGTGATGATATTTTTGCATTCATTCGCCATACCGATGATGCAACAGCTATAGTAATTTTGAACCGTAGCACAAGCAGCAAACAAATTGAAATTGATTTAGCGCCTTATCAGCTTCCAATCTCGGAGGTTTACATAGATTTCTTTAGCGGGAACTCCTACTCAGCTGCAGATGGTAGAATCAGATTATCGCTAGAGGCAAAAACGGGTGCTGTTTTGTATTAAGGCGGTTTTAGGTAAACTTTCAACCAAGAAGGATTGAAATCTTCTTCTATATCACTATATTACAAATTAATAGTACATGTTTAAAAACAATATGATGTAGATATGCCAACTATTGACAAAATAAGAAATCGTCTTATTGACAGAATAATATCAATTAATAATAGAGATTATCTGGAAGCACTCGATCGGTTGATTTCATCTAGCCAAACTGAGTCCGATATCGTAGAATTAACAGTTGATCAGAAAATAATGCTACAGATGAGTGATAATGATATTGAAAATGGAAATGTGATCTCTCAAGAAGATATGAATGAGCGAAACCTTAAATGGCTGAACGCAAGATAATTTGGACTAGAACCGCAGATATACAGTTTGTTTCAGTATTAGAATACTGGATACAAAGAAATAAAACTGCTACTTATTCTAAGAAACTCCTTCAGCTTGTTACTGATAGAACTAAGCAAATTGCTCAAAACCCTTTTTCGTATAAGAAAGCTAAGTTTGATAATACTCGTGTAGCGTCACTGGGCAACTTTAGCATATTTTACAAAGTCAATGAAAATGAGATTATCATAACTGCATTTTGGGACAATAGGCAAGACCCCTCTAAACTACTAAAGTTCTTAAGGAATAGATAATAACTAACTTATCAACACTTATACTTCTCCAGTTATAACCTAAACTCACGAATACCTAAACCTTATCTAATACTTCCAAAAATCACTAAGATTATCCAAAATGTGGTTAGTCATGGTATCTAAATCGTAGTTTGGATTCCAGTTCCAGTCGGTTCTTGCCACAGTATCGTCGATTCTGTCCGGCCATGAATCTGCAATTTGCTGACGATAATCCGGCTTGTACACAATCTCAAAATTGGGATATCTTTTACGAATGCTGGCGGCAATTTCCTCTGGTGTGAAGCTAATGGCAGCAATGTTGTAGCTTGTTCTTACCGTTAAGCCATCAGGATTTGCATTCATCAAATCCAATGTGGCTTTAACGGCATCATCCATAAACATCATGGGTAAGCGCGTGTCCGGTTTTAAGAAACACTCAAAGGTTTCGCCTTTTACCGCTTTATGGTAGATATCAACTGCGTAATCAGTCGTTCCACCACCCGGCAATGATTTATAACCTATTAACCCGGGATAGCGAACACTACGCACATCTACCCCAAACGTATTGTAATAGTAAGCGCACCAAAGTTCGCCTGAAACTTTACTAATGCCATATACGGTTGATGGAGTACAAGCGCTGTTTTGTGGTGTTCCGTCAGTTTTTGCATCAGGGCCAAAAACAGCAATAGAACTGGGCCAAAAAACTTTTTCCAATTTTTCATCTTTGGCAATTGTCAGGATAGAATGCAAACTTCCTATGTTAAGTTTACGCGCCAGGTCAATATTTTTTTCGGCTGTTGCCGATAGTAATGCAGCAAGGTGACAAATTATGGTAATCTTATGCTTTTTAACAATACCCAGAATTTGTTGGGGGTTCATCACGTCTACAAATTCAAACGGCACACCTGTCAACCCATCGCCGGGTTCATTAATATCTGAGGCTATTACATTGCCTCTACCATATTGTGTTTCCAGCCCATTAATTATTTCTACACCTAACTGGCCGCAAGCACCGGTTACCAAAATTTTACTCATAATACCCCCCTCAGATATTAAATTACCCCAAGTTCTTTACCAACTTCGGTAAAAGCCTGTATTGCTTTATCAAGATGCTCTTTTTCGTGCACCGCTGATATTTGAACACGAATACGAGCCTCGCCTTTAGGCACTACAGGATAATAAAATCCAATTACATAAATTCCCTTCTCCAAAAGCTTCTCAGCAAAGTTTTGAGCAATAACAGAATCATATAACATGATAGGCACGATAGGATGTGTTCCCGGTTTTATGTCAAAACCTACTTTTTCCATTTCTGCTCGGAAGTAAGAGGTACTACTTTCCAGCTTGTCTCTAAGTTGGGTTGTTTCACTCAAGAGTTTTAATACTTCTATCGAAGCACCGGCAATTGATGGTGCTAATGTGTTAGAAAACAGATAGGGGCGTGAACGTTGACGCAACAAATCTACAATTTCTTTATGCGCAGCTGTGAACCCTCCGGAAGCCCCCCCTAAAGCCTTACCAAGAGTTCCGGTAATAATATCAACCCGATCCATCACATCACGATACTCGTGAACGCCCCGACCTGTTTTACCAATGAAACCGGTCGAGTGACATTCATCAATCATCACAAGCGCGTCATATTTATCAGCCAAATCACAAATTTTATGGAGTTGGGCAATAGTTCCGTCCATTGAAAAAACACCATCGGTGGCAATCATTCTAAAGCGGGCATCTTGAGACTCCTTTAGTTTGTTTTCCAAACTTTCCATGTCGTTATGTTTATAAACGTAGCGGGAAGCTTTACACAAACGAACCCCGTCAATGATTGATGCGTGGTTTAAAGCATCAGAAATTATTGCATCACTTGGTCCAAGTAAAGGTTCAAAAAGACCACCATTTGCGTCAAAAGCGGCAGCATACAAAATAGTATCCTCCATTCCCAAAAATTCCGAGATTTTCTCTTCTAATTCTTTGTGAATGGTTTGGGTTCCACAAATAAATCGAACGGATGACAACCCATACCCAAAATCATCAATAGCCTTTTTTGCCGCTTCGATTACTTTAGGATGAGAAGAAAGCCCCAAATAATTATTGGCGCAAAAGTTTATTACTTCTCCTCCATGTGTAGTTGAAATATCGGCTCCCTGAGGCGTGGTTATTATTCTTTCAGTTTTGTATAGGCCATCATTTTTTATTGAGGCCAGTTCTTCGGTTAGATGATTTTTTAATGATGAGTACATAGAACAGAATTAAAACAGTCGATTTAAGTTGATTTGCCGTGAAATTATCGAAAATAGATGACTTTTACTGTACCCAATTTACTGTCATTATTATTTTTGGGGTTTTTATACTTTTTTTACAGAGTTGGTACAATTCACATATTCATAGATGAAGAGACAAATTAATTCGGGTTAGAGGGATATAATAAAAAAAGCACTCAATCCTGTCAGAGATTGAATGCTAAATTTATCATCTACAGACGGCTATTACCCCATTTGTATTAGCTAAAGTAAATAAAGCTTCTAATCTTTGCAATACAATAATTTACTTAAAAAATTTTTAATTATAAATACGTAGCTTTAGTCCATCAGATCCATCTCATTAACCTTCTTAATAAGCGCTGCTGTATTGTTAACATTAAGCTTGTTCATAAGGTTTGCCCGATGGGTTTCAACTGTTCTGGTACTAATAAAAAGTTCTTTGGCAATGTTCTGGTTGGTGTATCCTTCTAATACATATTTGAGAATTTGGCGCTCTCTTTTAGTAAGTCTGTGCGATTTTTTGGGGCCTCTTTTGTTAGCTTGCAGTTGTCTGTTGATGTACTCGTTTTTAATTAAATCAAGCACTTCTTCACTGAAAGCTGTATCGCCTTTCATTACAAGCTCTATGTTTTTTATGAGGTCTTCTTTTCTAGTGTCTTTTAACAAATATCCTTTTGCACCTACCATGATTGCCTTATTCAGGTATTCTACCTTAAGGTGAATAGTCATAAAGACTACATTTGCCAAAGGGTTTATAGATTTTATAGCTTTACAGGTTTCAAAACCATCCATGCCCGGCATACTTATATCAAGCAACACAATATCAGGTTGATGCTTTTTATACAACTCTAATGTTTCATTACCGTCGTTGGCTTCGGCTATAACCCGCATATTAGGTTCTTTATTTAAAATAGCACATATACCAAACCTAACGATACTGTGATCATCCGCTACTATAATTTTTATTGTTGCCATATAAAATAATTAACGCTTGTTTCCCAGCTTAGCCTTTTTTAAAGCTTTACAGATCATAATAATTTAACTTTCTGTAAGAATTATGATACCGTCTTTTAGTTCAATTCATAAAGATACATAATTGATTTTTATACCTTTAATTACGTAATCATAATAGCTATTAGTAACAATAAAAGCAATCGTAAAATCCAACTATATGTTCTCGCATTATTTGTTTTTACCAACAGCTGAATAAGAATGTTATTAGGATTTATTGAAAGTTTATTATGCACAGGAATAACCCTGAAAACTGTTTCAAACCAAATGTACAGTACAAGAATTGCACTTGCCAAACTCAAACTCAGGATAAGATTATTTTCTGCTAACAAAGGTATTAACAACCCTGATATCAACTCAATTGGCATAAATATACCGGCTATAATGCCTGTTCGTGTAGAGTGAAAACGATGAAAATGAATGAATTTTTGCTTTTCAATAAACATAAAAGCCGGATAATGAACCCAATTTACGAATACAACCAATCCTGTCATTATAGCGCAGGTTGTAAGTGATATAAGTAATAGTACTGAAAACATTTGATTTAGCCCGAATTATTCACAAAAGTATGAAAATTGAAGCATAAACCATTGAATACTTGTCATATAGATAAATACCTTGGTCACTCAAATTTGGGTGTAGTTAAAATGCTGCGAAATTTCCCAGTTAGCTTCGTTGAAGTTGAAAAATCATGCTCAGGGTACTCAGGTACCCTTCCGCTGATTTTCCCCCTTCGCCTTGCTAACAAGAAAATTTCTTGGTGAATAATCCGGGTTAGTTTTTTTTATTAACCATAAGTAGCAAACAATAGTTGCTATTTATA
>PXCK01000223.1 GCA_003566635.1 Balneolia bacterium
GATTAGACAAAAAAATAGATAAAACCCAAGTTTAACACCCAATTAACACCACATAGGACATCTAAGTCATTGATTTTTAATATCCGAAAATTATTCACACAAAAAAGTGCGGAAGTCAGGACCCAAAAAGAAATAACCGTTTTTTTAAACTACTGTTATAAGCCAAAGAGGTTCATCTTCTTTGGCTTTTTTTATACATTGACTAATGACTCTTTTTTTAAAGGCTCTTCTACAACCTTAACAGGTATATTACAATGAATTGTCGCACCTTTTTCAGCATTGTTTTCAATGTAGATATTACCCTCAAGTTTATTGACTAAAAGTTTGACTGTATATAGGCCAATTCCATCAGAATCTTCATTAGCAGTTGGACGAGCTGACAATGTTGTAAGCATCTTAAAAGCAGACTCAAGATCTTTTTCTGTAAAACCGGGGCCTTCATCTATTACTGATAAATGAAGCATATTAGCGGAATCAACCCTTAAGAATACTTCAACTTTACCTCCGGGAAACGAAAACTTTATGGCATTTGAAACTAGATTCTCTATTATTCTTTTGAGATAGGCAAAGTTAGTCTGAACTGTCAAATTTTCAATTTGGCAGCTGAAGGATAGGTTTTTATCAATGGCTTTACCATTAAAGTATAACATTATAGAGTTTAAGCTATCTGTAAGATTTTCAGTAGTAAATTCTTTTGTCACCTCTTTGTTTTCTAACTCATGAATATCTAGAAGACTTGTAACAAGAGACTTCATTCGAGTGTTAGCTTGGTTTATATGAGACAGATATTTTTTATTCGAATCAGACACATACTCATCTTCTATTAGTTCAAGAAAACCCGAAATTATAGCTATTGGATTTTTAAGGTCATGGACAATTACTCCCATTAAAGCTTGACGTTCGGTATTTAGTTTTTCAATTTTTTGATTTCGTACGAACAAGTTGTTTTTTTGCTCTTCAATAGTATTTAAGCTCTTTTTGAGGAAATTTTGCTTTCTATAAATAACAAATCTGGCACTAACCAAAAGAATGATAATTATCCCAAATAATGCGAGAACTAATTTTTGATTAGCATTGATGGTTTCCTGATACTCTACTTGTTGAAGCAACAATTGGTTTAAAGCTTCTTTTTCTCTCACGCTGTACCGAATATGGATTTCTTGTAGTTCTTTGCCACGTAATTCTTCATTTAGCTGTTTGGATAGTTCTGCATGTTTAATGTAAGAATCAAGAGCTTCTGCCAACATTCCGGTATTGTAATATGCACGGTATAATTCTTGATTTATATCACTTTGAAGCGTCTCTATGTTAAACCGATCTGCATATGAAAGTGCAAGTTTAGAGTGTTCAAGACTTTCCTGATATTGACCCAAACTATTTAAAGCCATACTCTTGCCAAAGGAATTATACATGATCCCAAAATCAAATCCAATTTGATTACTGAGTTCTAAACCTCGCTCAAAATATACCAATGCACTATCAAAATCACCTATTTTGTTATAAATATTACCCATATTGTAATAGTTTTGAGCAACACCATGAAAATGGTCGTGTTCAAGCCCTAATTCTACTGCAACCCTTAATGTATCTATTGCTTTGTCATATTGGTCTAAAGCTTCGAGTGCTAAAGAAATATTATTGTAGGTTGCAAATAAGTCTCTCAAATATCCATATTCGCGATTCATTTTATGAGCAATAGTAAAAGCCTCGAGTGCATCTTCCGGTAAATCCATTTCCAGTAGTAGTAAACCCATACTGTTGTGGATAACCGAATAGTTATTCCACTGACCTAATTCATACATTAATTCGGCAGATTCAACAAACAATTCATAAGCTTCAGGCCTTTGATTGGCATCCTTCAGTACCTGTGCCTTTGTGCCCTTAACCATGGTATGGTAATGCAAATCTTCTGTTTGAGGCAGAAGCTCTTCTGCAGCATTAATATAATTAAGAGCAACAGTTATATCACCATAACGCGAGTGGTAATCTGCCAAAGCTTTATTTGAATAGATTATTGTTTCTATTGTACCATGTTCCAAAGCGTATTTATGTACGCGTTCAAGGTTAGCAAGTGTTTCACCAGAACGGTTTCTAATTAACTCCTGAAAGACTTGAATTACTTTAAAATGTGAGGCTAATTGAAAATTATTTTCCGATAAAGACTTTTCGATATACTCGGAAAATAGTTTATCTCCATCGGAAAAACTCATTCTTTCAGATTCATACTTTACTGAATCTACTATAGCAAAAGGGTCACCCTCCTGTTCAAATTGAACCTGAAGTATGTTTTCTTCTTCTTTACACCCATTCAAAAAGATTATAGACAAGAAAAAAGCTAATAAATATACTTTTTGACGCTTCATTAAATATATAAGTGGCGTAGCATAATAATTTATGAGTAATATTAAAATAAATTAAATAAATATCAATACTTAGCTATTTGATTTCCAATTTTTTATTGTAAGCGATGTAAGATTCATTCATCAAATTTCATTTTTGCCGAATTAATGCATGGATAAAAATAATTTTGGCTATTAATAAATAATCACATAATTTAATTCCAATGAAATTTAATTCTAATTATATCACCACTGCTTTAAGCAACCGGCGGAGCCTCTTCCGGGTGTGATTTAATTATATAGTTCTGTGATGGAACTGTAGTTTTACACCCGTTCAATTTGTTTGGACGGGTTTTTTTGTGCCTTTCTCACCCTAATCCCGAATTTCACCATTCCTCGAAATCCGCTATTCCTTTATCTATAACCATGAAACACTTATTAAATTTAAAATCGCTTACTGCACATGAGATTCAATCAATTCTTGATCTGAGTGCAGAGCTTAATGAAACGAATGAAAAAGTTTTAGTTGATAAACACATTCTTTTCGTATTTGAAAAACCTTCTTTACGTACCGTTTTGGGTACCGAAGTGGCAATAAATCAACTTGGCGGGCACGTAATCCATACCCAACCGGAAATTATGTTGTCCAAAGGTAAAAACGTAGAATATAGTTGCAGAGAAGCCTTACAAGATACTATTATGAATGTAGCCCAATGGTGTGATGCCATCTTTGCACGTGTTTTTTCTCATGATACATTAAGCAATATGGCAGCAATGAGCTCTATACCTGTAGTTAATGCACTCTGTGAAAAATACCATCCTATGCAAGCGCTGGCTGATATTCTTACCATCCAGCAAACATTTAGTAAGTATGAAAAGCCTACATTAACATTTGTGGGAGATGCCAATAATGTAGCTTACTCACTTTTTGAAGGCTTGTTAAAGCTGGGATATGCTGTTCGTTTTACCGGCCCAAAAAAGTATTACTGGAATGACTCCCAAATTGCTTATTTCGAACATCTTGCATCAAAAAATGGCACTGAATTCATTCATTCTGTAAATCCTGAGAAAGTTTTGCCCGGCTCAGACATCGTTTATACCGATACGTTTGTGTCTATGGGCGAAGAGCTTGTCGCCGCAGAAAAAATTGCCCATTTTCATGGGTATCAGGTAAACGAACAGTTAATGTCGTTAACCGGTAAATCTTCTGCTTTTATGCATTGCCAGCCTGCTCACCGTGGCGTGGAAGTAACTAATGAAGTCATGGATGGCACGAATTCCCTCATCAAACAGCAAGCATACAACCGTATGGTTACTTCAAAGGGAGTCTTTGCGAGCCTTATTTCAAATCAAATATATCATCAACCTGCCGAAACCGCAGTTTCAATCGAACTTTAATCAATTCAAAAAAAACATATAGCTATGAAAAATATAACAGAATATAAAAAAGTTGCTTCTCATGAAGCCCACAAAGGTAGTTTTGATAAATGTCTGCTTCTATATTCCGGTGGACTCGACACAAGCGTAATGCTCAAGTGGATTCAGGAAGAATACGAGTGCGATGTAATTGCCTTAACTATAAACATTGGGCAAAAGGCTGATAACCTTGAAGCAATTCGCGAAAAAGCTTTGATGCTTGGGGCGAAAGATGCTTTTATAGTTGATGCTACCGATGAATTTGCTGAACTTTGTGCAGAAGCAGTAAAAGCAAATGCAGATTATCAGGGTGGCTATGCACTTGGTTGTCCGTTAGGTCGAGTAATGATTTCGCAAATTGCTGTGAAACTTGCAACGGAGCTGAATTGCCAGGTAGTGGCTCACGGTTGTACCGGTAAAGGAAACGACCAGGTTCGTTTTGAGGGATACATCACAACGTTAAATCCGGATTTAAAAATTATTGCACCTGTCCGTGAGTGGGCCATGGGGCGTGAGGAAGAAATTGCCTATGCATTGAAAAATGGGATTCCGGTTGAACAAACCCAAAAGGCACCGTACTCCTATGATGAAAATATGTGGGCTAATACAGGTGAAGGTGGCGAAATTGAAGATCCGGGCAAAATTCCACCATTAGAAAATATTCTTAAATGGTGTAACACGCCTATGGAAGCACCTGATAGCCCTGAGCTTGTGAAAATAGGCTTTGAAAAAGGCGTACCGGTATCCTTAAACGGTATTACATTTCCCCTTAAAACGATCATAATGGAATTGAACAAACTTGGCGGGCATCACGGGGTGGGATATTTTCATTTGATTGAAGACCGTATTGTAGGTTTAAAGGTACGTGGGGTTTATGAAAACCCGGCTGCACATATTCTCATACAAGCACACAAAAATCTGGAGCAGCTTGTGTCTACCAGAGAAGAAAATGAGTTGAAGCATTTGATGGATCAAAAATGGGCTTATTTGTGCTATGGAGCAAAATATTTTGAACCGGTAATGGATAATATCCGTGCATTTGTAAACCAGCAAAATGAAAAAGTAACGGGAGAGGTTACGCTTCGTTTATATAAGGGAAATTGTGAAGTTGTGGCTTTAACCTCGCATAATTCACTTTTTGACGAAAATCTTGCTACCTTCAATACATCAGCACATTTTAATCAAAACGCATCGGCCGGATTTATTGAATTGTGGAATCTACCACAAAAGACTGCTTGGCAATTGAAGAATAAGCAAAAAGCTCCGGTTTCTGCGTATTAACACAAAACTTAAAGTAGCCGATGCGCAACTGTATCGGCTACCACTTGCACTATGAAACTTTGGAAAGATCAACCCGACGACAATTCTGAAATCCGCCAAAAGATTACCAACTTCACCGTTGGAAACGATTTTTTGTTAGATAATATACTCCTGCCTTTTGATATAGAAGGATCTAAAGCTCATATAGTAGCACTTGAAGGTGCCGGCATCATAACTCATGCCGAAATGAATAAACTCTATAAAGGTCTGGATGAAATTTTTGACTTGTGGCTGAAAGGTGAGTTTAGTGTATCTCCCGAACAGGAAGACATGCACACCGCTATTGAAATATGGCTTACAAAAAAGTATGGTGAGCTCGGTAAAAAAATTCATGCCGGCAGATCAAGAAATGATCAGGTACTTACTGCTATGCGACTTTTTGAGGTTGCCTCACTACATAAAACTCAAGAAATGCTCATCCAGTTAGCGCAAAAACTACTCGAGTTTACTATGGAGTATGAGAAAGTTCCTATGCCGGGTTATACGCATACTCGTAAGGCAATGCTATCGAGTGTTGGACAATGGTCGGCCGGTTATCTTGAATTGCTTTTAATACAAGGCGATCAGTTTGAAAACTTCACATCGTTGGTGAGTAGATCGCCATTAGGCACAGCTGCAGGGTTTGGATCAACCATAGATTTGAATCGTGAAGCAACATCGTCATTGCTCCAATTTGAGTCTGTGCTTATTTCTGCAACTTCGGCTCAGTTAAGTCGGGGTTGGATGGAGTGGCAGTTGGTTACATGGTTAACGGCTATCAGTAGTGTTACTGCGCGGATGAGTGCCGACATCATACGCTATAGCAGCGAGGCCTATGGGTTTTTTGAATTGGATGAGGTTGTAAGTACCGGTTCATCCATCATGCCACAAAAGAAAAATCCGGATGTTGCCGAGCTTATTCGAGGTCATCATTCCGTAATGCTGGGTGAATTAACCAAATTGCAGGCGCTAACACAAAATTTGGAATCGGGTTACCATCGGGACCTTCAATTAAGCAAGGAACCAGTCATCAAATCGTTTGAAACCATCTACAGTATTCTTGAACTTAGTACCCTGCTTATTGAACGGGTAAAACCCGATGAAGCCAAGTTAAAAGCGGCCTGCACGAACGAATTATTCGCTGCCGAATATGCAAATTCCCTGGTCGTTGAAAAAGGAATAAGTTTTAGAGAAGCATATCAAAAAGTAAAAAACAACCCGGACAGCTTAAAGGGACTTACAGCCGAAAAGATGATGAAGAAATACAAACAGCTCGGAAGCCCCGGTAACGTAGGGGTGCAAGAATTTACAGATTGGCTGTTTTTACTAAAGCTTATACTTGAGGGTGATGAAAAGGATGATTTTGATGATGACGATTTCGAATTTGACGAAGATTGGCTGAAATAGAAGTTCGCTTTATAACCCGGATTATTCACCAAAAAATTTTCTTGGTAGCAAGGCGAAGGTGGAAAATCAGCGGAAGGGTACCTTAGTACCCTGAGCATGACTTTTTCAACTTCAACGCAGCAAGCATGGAAATTTTGCAGTATTTAAACCACACTCAAATTTGAGTGAGTGTGGTGTTTTTCTAAATACAATAATTTTAATAGTATAAGATTTAAATTTCATCTTTTCGTGAATAATTCGGGATAATCTAAGAAGGAGCTTACTCCCCTTTTACCGTTACCGGATGTTTTTCGGCTAACCAATCGGAGTAGCCTTTTTCAAGTCGGTAAGCGTTGAACCCTTTACGTCTAAGTAAGGTTACAGCTTCGTCAGCCATAAGGCATAGAGGCCCCCGGCAATAGGCTACAATATCTTTTCCGACCGGTAAATCGGTTAGTGTTTCCTTTAGACTAACGAATGGTTTGGAAGCAGCATTTTCAATATGTCCCGCTTCATATTCTTCTTGTGGGCGAACGTCCAATAGAATTACATCTTTTTTTTCCATTTTTTGGAGCAACTCATCTGTTTTGATAACATACAGCTGATTTCTGCGGAGTCGGTAGTCTTTTAGTAATTGATTAATCTCTTCGTTTTGAGAAAACGCAAACATCCGTAACGACAACCATGTTTGTAGCACATGTTCACTTTGGAGTTTGTAATAAATGTATTTCCCATCTCGCTCGGTTGTAACCAAACCGGAGTTTTTTAGCACCTGCAAATGTTGTGATGCATTGGCAATAGGCATCATGGTATGCTCTGCAATATATTCGACAGGGAAAGCACCTTGTGCTAAAAGGTCAAGTATTTCCAGTCGGTGTGGATTGCTGAGTGATTTTGTGACAGCTGCCAGCTCTTTATAAAGATTACTTTTGAATTGTCTCAGGCTCATTTAATAATTTCGAACTATAATAACTTTATGGGGTAATTCAGGTAAAACAACATACCAATTATTAATCTCCGGGAAGAGATTAGATTTAGAAATTAAGTAGAATATGTGTTAGATGTATAAAATTTAAACGATTAACTATATGTTAAACATATCCATTCATCATGGCATGGCGATAAAGTCTCTTTAGTCCATGAACTTTAAAATTCCACCACAAACGGGTTTCTTTGGTTGATTGATAAATCCATTCGTTTACCAGATTACCATCAAAATCAAACTCAAACATCATGCAGCGGCCATATCTTGTCAGCAATGGGCAACCGGATGTACCATCATACTTATTGGATGGCTCAAAACCTAAAATCGAATCGATAATATTTCCGGCTACAACGGGAGCTTGTTTTCGAATAGTCGCAGCCGTTTTGGGTGCGCCCGTGGCAGAATTATCACCTACACCAAAAATATTGGCATATGCGGTATGCTGGAGCGTATGACGATCGACAGATAGCTGCCCGCCAATACCCTCTCTGGTTAAAGGGCCATCTCTTAAAGGTTTTGGAGTTCTGAATGTTGGCATTGGATGTAGCAGATCATACTGTTGCCTTATTTCCCGTGTACTACCATCGGGCATTCTTTCCTCGAAAATGGCAACTCTGCCGGAAACATCAATAGCTTTTAAGGTCTGATTATAGAAGTTTTTAATCCCTCTGTCTTCTATCATCGGTTTAATGATGTCATCAATTACCGGAACTACAGGGAAAAGTGTGCTTTGATTAGAGTAAAAGCTTACGTTAATTGCATCTCTCTTACCCTGCATTCTCCATAAATCTTCTGATAACCATGTGATTTTCTGTGGAGCACCACCACATTTCACATAGCCGGGCGGAAAGGTGAATACTGCATTTCCACCTTGAAATTCGTTAGCTAATTTTTTGTACTTAATTCCTGATTCTAAATTATAAACATTTGCAGCATGATTCGTATCTAAAGCTTCACGAAGATTCTCTACAGAGTCTAAATTTGTTTCAACACCTAATCCAACTACAAGGTAATCATAGGAAATGTGATCACCACTTCTTGTAACCACACGATTATGATTAGGCTCAAAAGCTTCAACATAATCTTTAACCCATTTCATGCCGGGCAGGAATAAAGAAGCTTGATCGAATTGCACATCTTCCGGTTCATAAACCCCGGCAGCAACCAATGTGTAGCCTGGCTGGTAATGATGCACAGTTTTTGGTTCAATTATGGTAATATCAGCCCCAGGTACTGCGCGTAGAATGCGAGCAGCAACAGTTAACCCGCCAATACTGCCACCCGCAACAACAATTTTTGCTTTACGGACCTGAGCGGCCTCAGCTGATGATATCTGAAAACTTTTTCGGTATCCATAAAATCCGGCTGTTCCGGCTACAAGAATACCACCGGTACCATAGCCGATATATTTCAGTGCCTGTCGCCTTGAAATTTTATTAGGCGATTTGCTATTACCCTTTTCGGTCGATTTTTCATTGTCATTCATATCAATCCCTTTAAAAATTGTTGAGGTGAAAAGTTAGTCCTTACATTTTAAGCAGCCGGTATTGGTAGTGGTAGTATGGTTAGCATCCACATAGCAAGAATTGTTAAGAAGGCAGTTCCAATAAAAACTGTAACCCAAACTCGTTGCGTATTAAAGCCTGTTACCAGAGCTGACCCGCCCTTGTATTTTACTGCAATTTCAATTAGTAGCAATATAGTTGTAGCCGCAGCAGAGATCATACAAAACGGGCAAATTGCATTAATTACAAAAAGTTGCAAATAAACAAATCCAAGCGACGCTAAAAAACCAATGAATGTAATTGGTAATAGTACCTTATCGAGCAGAGCGCTTGGCTGAGTAAGCCAGAGTGTACCTAATGTGATCATTATTATGTAATATAGGGCACCAATAGTTGCTAATGGCATAGGGCCCACATAAGCCCATTGGCTGGTAATTACAAGCATTGGACCACCAAGTTGCACCGTAGCCGGTATGATTGGGATTACCCAAAAATGAATAGCCGTTAAAATTACACTTGCAACCCAGCCAAGCATGGCTGTAACGATAAAGAATATTTTTAGTTTGTTCATGATATTTCTCCAGTTAAAAATGTGTTAGAAGTTTTTTGCGAACCAAGACTTTTCGTGTAGAATCTTGACCCAATGTTGAATAGCACTTGTGCTGTTTATTTCAATTTCTGATGAGTAGAAGTTTCCCCCCACACTACTGGCTTTACCATCGCCCTGTTCAAGAATGTACTTCCCTTCCGGTTTAAACTCCTGGTCGGGTTGCAATCCATGAATGTCTCTAACAATGTTGTGAGCAACTGTTGCCGCTTGGTATTGAGCAAAAACACCGGCTTTAGGTAGTGTTTCATGCTCATTAAGCGGAATGTTCGTAATGTCGCCTATGGCGTAAACCTTTGGGAATTTGGTTTCTAATGTTTTTTCATTTACGTCTACCCAATCCGTTGATCCGGTAAGACCCGCTTTCTGTATTATTTGTGGACTCACATGTTTTGGTGTAAATGCCATCAAGTCGAACGATTCAATTACTTTCTTGCCGTTTGTTTTGAATGATAGTGCACCAACTCCGGTATCAACCAACTCATGCTCCGACTTATAGTTTATATCTTTTGAATCCAAAAGGGCTAATACATTTTTTGAAACGTCTTCTCCTGCAAAAGTCATAGGAGCTTTCTCGGGGGAGAAGAGCGTGATTTCTGATTTTTCACGAATACCTTTTTCGCGCAAATAGCTATCAACCAGCATTGCAGCTTCGTAAGGAGCAACCGGTGATTTGTAGGGGAGGGTTGAAACAACAATTGCAATTTTCCCACCATCAAATTGTTTAAGTTGCTCGTGAAAGCCTGACGCCCCTTCAGCGGTGTAAAAATTGAAACCAACTTCATCAAGTTTAAGATAATCTTCTTGAGCTGCTCCAAGCGAAACGACCATATAATCTCCTTTGTATTCTCTCCCACCGGATGTTACAGTAAGATTATTTGGGTCAACGGCTTCAATATCACCTATTACTACCTCAATTCCACCAACCTCAATCTTGTCTAAGTCATCTTGAATTTGGTACATTTCCCTTTTACCAACCATCATCCATGTTAATGAGGGTGCAAATAAGCTTGTCTGTAACTTATCGAAGACTAAAATTTTTGCAAGGGTAACGTCTTCATCATTACCAATTTGCTTGTTCAATTCTCGAGCGGTACGAATTCCACCTATCCCGCCACCTAATACTAAAATCGTTTTTTCCATAACCTTGTTCCTGTTTGTCAATAATCGAATGTTTGTAATCTAATATTTAACTTGTGATTAATATAGCAAATGAAAATAAAACAATCAATAAAATTATTGAATGTTTTATTTGTGGATACCAAGAGTTTGGTTTAATGATTGGTGTTATTACATAGTCGCTCCTTAAAGGGTGTTATTAGATTAGTAAAAACAGTAATTTAAGGTGCAAAAAAGGGCTTATTTTAGTATCTTGTTTTGCAAGATAACTATCTAAAAACACCTAATTTCCTTGCA
>PXCK01000077.1 GCA_003566635.1 Balneolia bacterium
AACAGGAAGATTAACCATTTGGGTGAATTTAAAGTCAATAGAAAATCGCTCAACCTGACGCTATTTTAGCCATTTCTAACATTTTTTGCTACGCTAATGCATAATCAAGGTTTAAAATTTTACTCAATTCCGTATTAATCTTTGCGCCTTTGCGAGAAATATCAACTACCAATCACGTAAACTCATCCAGCCCTTTTTTCTTGTTGGCGCCTTTTAGAATTTCGTGGGCTTTATCATGAGTGTGCAATGGCTCGAGGTGGATGGTTACAACCGCATCATGCTTTACCGAATCAATAAGTTTGCGTTCAAGTATAGTTGCGTCTTCGTGAGCTGTTTCAAGGGAAATATTATCAGCAAAGACCAAGTGTAATTCAACCCATGTGGTTTTCCCTGCCGTACGATGCCTCAAATGATGCCAGTCAACAATATTGCCCGGTAATTCTCCTGCAAGCACCTTTCTCAATGCAGCATCAACATCTTCATCTCTGGTATCCATAATTCCGGCTATAGAATACCGGAGCAATTTATAAGCCTCAAAACTTATATATCCGGCAATGGCAAGACTCACAATAATGTCTATAAATAACCAACCCGTAAAACCAATGAGAACCAGCGAAATCACCACTCCTGCACTCGTCCAAACATCGGTAAGCGTGTGTTTACCATTACTAATCGCGAGCATACTGCTGTGTTTTTTGCCTGTTCTGACGAGATATAACCCTACGACAAGATTAATCAGCGCGGCAAGAATTAACATCACAATACCGGTATTTAGATTTACAATTTCCACACCAAAAATCATGCCCTGAACAGCATGGTAGATGATGGTTATACCTGCTGCAATGATTATAGCACCTTCGGCTCCTACTGACAGAAATTCAATACGTTCGTGTCCATAATGGTGATCTTCATCCGCGGGTTTAAGGCTTAAATAATATCCGTATACAACAAAAATCACAGCAAAAAAATGAACTACAGATTCAGCAGAATCAGCAAGCGCTCCTGTTGAACCTGTTACAAAGAAGGCACCAATCTTTATAGACAAAGAAATGGCAGAGACAAACAAGCTTATTAGCAGCGCTCTTTTTACGGGGTCATGTGTTTTGAAGGTCATAACTATTTAGAATTGAGGTATAGAAACTTAATAAATACATGTTACTTTTCAATCTCCAACCCATGAATCAGTCTCCCAGTTAATACTGCTTACCGTAGGCTCAAGACTTAGTAGTCTTACGATTTTTTCGATTGCATAATCATTCTTTCCAATAACCTGAAGTTTGGCATGAACAAAGATAAAGGAAGGGTCATCCAAGTCCTGACTTTTTAAAGACATTAACTTTGCTGAATCATGGTTTTGGAGTTCTTTCAATAAAACAGACCGAATATGGACTTCATCTTCTGATTTAATAATCAGTTCAATATCATAATTAAATAATGTTTGTATTGGCTTATGAGGTAATCGGTCTACTAAATAACCTAATGGGCGTAAAGCCATGTGAGCTGTAACTACAGCAACTGTACCAATTGTTGCTTCAATCAGAAATCCACTGCCGGCGAGTACACCAACTGCTCCTGTAGCCCAAATGGTAGCAGCAGTATTTAAGCCACTCACGTTTAACCCTTCTTTAAAAATAACACCGGCTCCTAGAAATCCGATACCGGAAACAACCTGAGCGGCAACTCTTGTCGGACTCACTTCATCTGGGGTCATAGCTCCTAACGAAACAAACAATGCAGCACCTGTAGCTACTAAAGCATTAGTTCTAAGACCTGCCATTCGTTGGCGCCATTGCCTTTCTAAACCAATAATTGAGCCAAGTGTAAATGCCAGAAAAACACGTATAAAAAAATCAATCAATTCCATGATAAACTCCTATATCGTAAAATCAGTGAACTAATCAGTGTAAATAAGCTGCTAAAACGAAATATCTGTGAATAAGCCTGTTTGATGTATTAAATAATGAAATTATCTACAACCGGATTATCAGAGAATATGATATTTAAAACTTAACTACTCCACTTATGCGGCTTGGGTGGAGTAAGGCAAAACTATTAAAAATGCCTTAGATTACGACAAACACCGCTTGGTGAAGAGATACTTCTATATAAGCTACTACAGTGACTGTCGTCCATATAATTTATTTTATGATTTAAAACTTGTGTTAAGTTATAGATATTATTTCCCAGAGACAAAAAAAAACGACCTAAACCTCCCATTAAAACCTCTCCCCACCAGCTATTTGAGGTAAACAAGGTAATTGCAAGTTGATAAATAAAATCCTATATTTCGAGACTTTGCGATAATCGAAGAAAACAATTAAATAACCGTGAAAAATCCATACTTTAAAACATTTAGTGCAAAGCCGGATACCATTGATAAAAAATGGGTATTGGTAGATGCTGAGGGGCAAACTCTCGGTAGGCTTGCCAGCAAGGTTGCAATGATCTTGCGTGGAAAAACAAAGCCTGAATTTACCCCGCACATGGACACCGGCGATAACGTAGTTATCATTAACGCCGAGAAGATCCACTTAACCGGCAACAAATGGGAAGACAAGCAATACTTCAGTCATACCGGCTATCCTGGTGGTGAGCGTTTTATATCTCCTGCCGATCTTATTCAGAAAAAGCCAACCGAAGTTGTTGTTAAAGCCGTAAAAGGTATGCTTCCTAAAAACAGACTTGGTCGTCAACTTCTACGCAACATGCGTGTTTACGCCGGTCCTGTTCATCAGCAAACAGCTCAAAATCCAGAAAAAATAACCCTGTAGAATTATGGCTCAAACTAACACTATTGGCAGAAGAAAAACTTCAACTGCCCGCGCATATTTATCAAAGGGTTCTGGAACCATAATCGTTAACAACAAGCCGTTGGAAAACTACTTTCCATTGGAAAATAACAGAATAGCGATCCTTTTACCATTGAAAACAGCCGGACTTGATGGCCAATTCGATATTAAAGTAACTGTTCGTGGTGGTGGAACAACCGGTCAGTCGGTTGCTGTTCAACACGCTATTGCTCGTGCCATCGTAGAGATGGATCCGGAGAAGCGTACAGAATTAAAACCACTTGGTTTGTTAACAAGAGACGATCGCATGGTTGAACGTAAAAAATACGGACAGCCTAAAGCTCGTAAGCGTTTCCAGTTCTCAAAGCGTTAATATCACTTTTCATTTTCAATCTCACATACTCGGCGACGTTCAAACGGAGTGTCTTGCATTTTGTAAGATCGTTTAGGATGAAAGACCCGGGTAGAGGAATAACTCAAACATTTATACTATAACTATGGCTAAAGCAGCATCAATCCAGGAGCTCCTTAAAGCAGGCGCTCACTTCGGACACCTTACCAGAAGATGGAATCCAAAAATGAAGGAATTTATCTTTGTTCAGCGTAACGGTATCCACATTTTAGACCTCAACAAAACTCATAAACATCTACAGGAAGCTATCGACGAGATCGTTAAGGTTGCACGCTCCGGTAAAAAAGTTTTGTTTGTTGGCACAAAAAAACAAGCCCAGGAAATTATTAAGCAAGAAGCACAGCGTTGTGAAATGCCGTATGTAACACACCGTTGGTTAGGTGGCATGCTTACCAACTTCGCTACAGTTCGCAAAAGTATTTCACGTATGGATGAAATTGCTACCATGCAACGCGACGGTACATACGAAAACCTGGTTAAAAAAGAGCGTTTAATGCTCGATAGAGAAAAAGACAAGCTTGAAAAAGTTTTAGCGGGTATTTCTAATATGAACCGCTTACCAGGCGCACTTTTTGTTGTTGATATCGTAAAAGAGGATATCGCTATTAATGAAGCTCTTAAATTAAATATTCCAATTTTTGCACTAGTTGATAGTAATTGTGATCCTGATATCCCTGATTACATTATCCCATGTAATGATGATGCAGCTAAAGCTATTCATGTAATTGCGGCTAATATTGCTGATGCAATTATTGAAGGTGTTGCCGAGCGCGATGCAATGGAAGAAGAAAAACTTGCTATGGAAGCTGCCGATGCAGGTGCCATTTCAAAAGACGATTCTGACAGCTCTGATAAAGAAGTTGAAGTGAAAGATGCACAACCGGCTCGTCGTCGCAGAAGAAAGCGCACAGCTGATGCAGATGCAAAAGCAGATAAAGGTGATGCAAAAGAAAAATCATCTGAAAAAACCGAGTCGTCTGAAGAAACTAAATCAGAAGATTAATACGTAAGTTGGGCATTATTGCCTGATAATTGAAATTATTTTTTACTACTAAAAACTATTATTTATTATGAGCATTTCAGCAGCAGATGTTAAAAAGTTGAGAGACCTTACCGGTGCCGGTATGATGGACTGTAAAAAAGCTTTGACTGAATCCGGTGGCGATATGGACGCAGCAGTTGAGTATCTTCGTAAAAAAGGACAAAAAGTTTCTGCTCAACGTGCCGACAGAGAAGCTACTCAAGGTGTAATCGTTACATACATTGGCGAAGATGGTAAAAAAGCCGTTGCGCTTGAATTAAACTGCGAAACCGATTTTGTTGCAAGAAACGAAGAGTTTCATCAAAATGCCTTCGATTTTGCTAAACTTGCATTCGATACTAATACTACCGATGCGGAAGCATTTAGAGGACTTGATTTTGAAGGCATAACCGTTGCAAAACAATTGGAAACACTTGTTGGTAAAATCGGTGAAAAAATTGATGTAGGTGCAATTGAAGTTTTGGAAACAGAAGGTACTATCACAGAATATATTCACCCGGGTAATCAATTAGCAGTTTTAGTTGATTTTGATGGCGAACTTACAAACGATGAAGTTGGTAAGGACGTAGCTATGCAAATTGCCGCAATGTCTCCAATTGCAACACGTCGTGATGAAGTTGATACAGCCACTCTTGAAAAAGAGCGTGAAATTGCTAAAGAACTTCTTATTAATGAAGGAAAACCTGAAAATATAGCAGAAAAAGCTGCTGAAGGTAAAATGAGAAGATTCTTTGAAGAGCGCGTTCTACTTGAACAAAAATTTGTGAAAGATGGCAGTATTTCTGTCACCGAATATTTGAAGCAGAATGATGCTCCAACAGTGAAAACGTTCAAGCGAATTCAGCTGGGACAAAATTCATAATTTTTTATATTAAGGCTACCATTTGATGGTAGCCTTTTTTTTTATCTGTTAATTATTGATTTATGTACAAACGCATTCTTTTAAAATTAAGCGGTGAAGCGCTTCTTGGTGAACAAGGTCATGGCATAGATGGTAAAGTATTGGAACAGTATGCCGAAGAAGTTAAATTAGTACAGCAAGCCGGTGTGGAAGTTGCTATTGTAATTGGAGGAGGCAATATTTTTCGAGGAGTAAAGGCAGCAACCTATGGAATGGATCGTGTACAGGGAGATTACATGGGTATGCTGGCAACCTTAATTAACAGTATGGCATTGCAAGATGCTCTCGAGAAAAAAGGTGTACAAACAAGGTTACAATCTGCCATCAGAATGGAACAAATTGCGGAACCATTTATCAGAAGAAGAGCGGTGAGACACTTAGAAAAAGGAAGAGCCGTAATTTTTGGTGCAGGAACCGGAAATCCATATTTCACAACAGATACCGCAGCGTCTTTAAGGGCTATAGAAATTGAGGCCGACCTTATCCTTAAAGGAACACGGGTTGATGGGGTATATGATAAAGATCCGGAAAAGAATGAGGATGCTGTAATGTTCGACAAAATTACCGGGGATGAAGTTTTAAATCGTCGTTTACAGGTAATGGATCTAACAGCTTTTACCCTTTGCAGAGATAACCAAATTCCAATTGTTGTTTTCAATATGAATGAAAAGGGAAACTTACTAAAGGTAGCATCAGGTGAACAAGTTGGGACTCTTGTTGAGTGGGATCATGCTTAGTAAATTTTTACCGCTTCATAAAATTGGAAGTGATTTTAAAGCATTACCTCCTTTATAGCCACTTATTCTGTATAAACTAGCTTAAAACGGGTACTGTCTTCTTTATCTTATTTCTTCTAATAATTTGGTCGGTTAAATTCTAAAATCACCAAAAATTATGTATTATGCTTCAGTTGCATTAAAAAGAATTAATACGGTAAACAAATGAAGATTTTAGTTGTCGACGACGAAAAAGATGTAGAAATGCTGTTTCGGCAAAAGTTTAGAAAAGAGATAAAAAGTGGTCAGCTAGAATTAGTTTTTGCATTTTCAGGAGAAGAGGCACTTACATTACTGGGTAGTACAAACCCTCCTGAAGTAGTGTATGTTTTTTCTGATATAAACATGCCTGGAATGTCCGGATTAGACTTATTGGAACTTGTAAAATCTAAGTATCCAAAAATTAAAGTCTCTATGATTTCTGCCTACGGCGACGATGAGAATTACAAAAAAGCAATACAATCAGGAGCAAGGGAGTTTTTTACCAAACCCATAGACTTCAACTCACTAAAATCAGAAATCAATAATTTACTAAACTCCTGATCTTATATGAATAGCACAAATACCAGGCGTATTCTAGTTGTAGATGATGAGCCGGATTTACAAATGTTGATGTTACAACGATTTAGGAGTAAGGTAAGAGCTAAGGAATACGAATTTTTGTTTGCAGAAGATGGAAACGAAGCCCTCAAAACACTAAATGAGAATAATGATATTTCGTTAATTTTGAGTGATATCAATATGCCAGGGATGGATGGGTTAACATTACTGGCGGAACTACAAAGCCAATCGTTTGAGCGATTAAAAACCATTATGGTATCTGCATATGGTGATATGCAAAATCTAAGAGTTGCGATGAATAGAGGAGCATTTGATTTTGTTACAAAACCTATTGATTTCAAAGACTTAGAAACCACTATTGATAAATCCTTAAAAGAAATTGAAAAACTTGAAAGAGCTATAGAGCTAGAAAAGCAGCTCGGTGCTCTTACAACAGATTTGGATATGGCCGCCCGAATCCAAAATCAGATTCTAAAGAAAGAGTTTCCTGCTTTTGAGTCTGATAGTCGTTTTGATGTTTACGCACACATGATAGCAGCAAAATCAGTCGGTGGGGATTTTTTTGATTTCTTTAAACTAAATGATGATGAATTTGCTTTTTTTATAGGCGACGTAGCAGGAAAAGGAATGCCTGCTGCAATCTATATGGCGGTGTGTAATACCATGCTAAGGGCAATTGGATCTGAAGTGAATGACCCGGCTATATGTCTGTCTAAAGTCAATAAGATGTTGATTCCTGTTAGTGATATGACCACCTTCGTGACCGTTTTTTATGGTGTTATAAACTTGAAATCAGGCGAATTAACCTATTCAAATGGTGGGCATAATATTCCTTACCTATTAAAGAATGATGGTAGAGTTTCAGAACTTGAGGATATAGGCGGGTTGTTGCTCGGTAAGTTCGACTTCGCGGAATATAAAAAGAACACTATAAAACTAGACCCTAATGATACTGTCGTTACATTTACTGATGGTGTAACAGAAGCTGAAAACGACGATGGTGGTCAATTTGAAGAAGAAAGGCTGGTCAAATATTTAGAGGGGAGAGCACAAAACCCGGTTACTAAATTGGTAAAATCAGTTTTTTTAGAGGTGACGAAATTTTCTGATACGGCAGCCCAATCCGATGATATAACCGTACTTGGGGTAAAATACACTCCGGAATAGCTTGATTTGTTGAGGCTCTTTCAGGTTCTAATTTTAAATTCACGTTGTAGTAGGTTACTCCGTTGATACCTGAAAACATTGAATTCAACTACAACCATTGATGGTGTTAAGCAGGTAAAATTTTTTATTATTTAACAATGTGTGCAGTTTTATTTCAAAAGTGAGGTTTTAACCCAAGGTATAAATCAAGATATTCTAATTTTATCAATCGGGACAAAACCTACTTATACATGAAAAATAAACTGTTACTAATTACCGGTTTTTTGCTGTTCATATCAGGAGCTTACACACCGGTTCTAGCTCAAACCGCAAATTTTGAATTAGCTGAGCGTTTTACAGCTCAAAATATGCAACGAATGACGGGAAGTACCTTTTTAGGTGCTAACTGGATTGAAGACGAAAACAAATTTTGGTATCAATGGGAAGATGGTGATGGAAAGCGTTGGATGCACGTAGATGCCGACCGACGTCAGATTCGTCCATTATTCGATACCGACCGTATGGCAGAACAGCTATCCGAAAAGTTTAATCGGGGTTTTAATGCTAAAGACCTGGATTTACGTGGATTTCAGTATGACACCGACCGTGGAATGTTTACGTTTCACGTAGATTCTATAGAGTTTAAGTATAATATCAACCGGGATGAGTTAATTAAAGGTGATTCTCTTGAATATCAGCGCAGAGATAATTGGGCTACCTACTCACCTGATAGTACTTACATTGCATTTGCACGCCATCACGATTTATATGTAATGCGTACCGATGATCCGGATAGTACCGAAATTCGTCTAACGCACGACGGGGAACGTTGGTACAGTTTCAACCAAAATCATGGTGACACTACTTCAACCGAACGGCTTCGTTCTAGAGCAGTATGGTTTGAAGACTCAAAAAAGCTTTGGGTAAAAAGGCAGGATTGGCGGGAAGTTGACGAACTTTGGGTAATCAACACCATCAGGCAGCGCCCAGTTTTAGAGACTTACAAATACAACCTGCCCGGTGAGGAAAACCACTATCAGGATGAAATCCTGGTATTTGATATGGAAACGAAAGACCATGTTCGACTTGATACCGACAAATGGCCCGACCAATCTCTTGGAGGTGTTTATTTTAATGGCGGTGGAATCTTTACGACAGACAAGTCTGACTATATGTACATATTGAGGCGTACCCGAACCTGGGATGAAGTGGATGTTGTGAAGGCCAATACATCAACAGGAGAGACAACCGTCCTTTGGTCGGAAAAAAGTGAACCATATTTCAATACCCGATATGCACAATTAGCTATCATCAATGAAGGAGAGGAATATATTTGGTGGAGTGAGCGTACCGGGTGGGGACAGCTTTATCGATACGATAGTGAGGGTAACCTGAAAAACAGAATTACAACCGGATCATTTATGGTAGGTGATATTGTATCAATTGATACCACCGCTTCAACCATTTACTTTGAGGGTTTTGGTCATGACAGAGAAAGAAATCCATTTTACTCCCATTACTTTAGCGTACGATTTGATGGGACACGCCAAAATCTATTAACCCCGGAAGATGCGAATCATAATATCCGCATGAGCGATTCAAACAGATTTTTCGTGCAGAATTATTCCCGCCCTGACAAGCCGACCCAAGCTGTATTACGTAGCCGGGATGGTAGCAAGGTTATGGATCTTGAAAAGGTAGACTTAACCAGAATGTATGAAGCGGGTTACAATTTGCCTGAAAACTTTTCTGTGAAAGCTGCTGACGGTAAAACTGATTTATACGGGGTGATGTGGAAGCCGGCAGATTTCGATCCCGATAAACAATACCCTATCATCTCGTATGTATATCCCGGTCCGCAGGTTGAGCCCTATCCACGTGGATTTTCGGTTGGTGGAACAGCGGCTCGTGCCCATTCGTTGGCGCAAGTAGGATTTGTAGTAATTGCAATGGGTAATCGGGGAGGTTCGCCATTGAGAGAAAAATGGTATCACAATTATGGTCACGATAATCTTAGGGATTACCCACTTGCTGATAATCGATACGGAATAGAGCAGCTTGCTGCCCGTCGATCGTATATCGATCTGGATCGTGTTGGAATTTATGGTCACTCCGGCGGTGGATTTATGAGTACGGCTGCTTTATTAACCTATCCGGAATTTTTTAAGGTTGCGGTTTCGTCTATGGGCAACCACGATAACAATATCTATAATATTTGGTGGAGTGAAGTACACCATGGAGTAACAGCTAATACTCGCACAGAAACTGTTACAAATGATGATGGGGAAGAGGTAGAAAAGGAAAAAACTACATTCAGTTCCCGTATTCCTGCAAATCAGGAGTTGGCTTCAAATCTGCAAGGCCGTTTACTCTTAATTCATGGCGGAATAGATAACAACGTTCATCCGGCGAATACTTATAGAATGGCAGATGCCCTCATTCGTGAAGGCAAACGTTTTGATATGATGATTTTCCCGGAGGCTCGACACGGTTTCGGTAGATATAATGCCTACTTCGAAAGATTGCTTTGGGATTATTTTGCTGAGCATTTACTAGGTCACTATCGTACCGATGTGAATTTTAATATTCCGGATCACTAGAAAGTTAAACCACATTAAAACTCAGGCACGGATGAAGATTTCATTCGTGCCTTTTTTGTTTTGGAAGTTTAGAGCTATATAGTTAAATTTTTAATGATGCGATCTAAGTTTAGAATTATCAAATCAATGAATTAAATATCCTATCACCTTAAACTCTAAATCAACTAAATATGATGCCTTATCTGATTCTAATTGGAGTGTTCTTTTTTATAAGTATTGTGTTATTTAAAAGAAGCAATACAATAAATGAATATGTGGGATTTGGCGCATTGATTGTCCTTATGGTTGTTGATATTGTTTCCACCTATCCTGCATATCCATCTGTTTATCCTTTTTTGATATTAGCTTGTGTAATGATGATGGCATACAAGTTTTATCAGGATAGAAAAGCAGTTGCTACAGCCGAAACTGAGTAAAACAAGGATAGAAAGCTATAAACCACATCCAAATTTGATTTTGTCTATAGCTTTCGAATCCTATTCCATTAACTTATCTTGTGCCGATTCTTCCTCCTCAACTTGCTCTTCCTCAATCATAGATAGGTAATATCTTTCAACAAGCTGAGATTCCACACCTTCACGTTGAGCTTTCCCGGCTAATCTTCCAAATACCGGATTGAGAATACTAA
>PXCK01000004.1 GCA_003566635.1 Balneolia bacterium
ACAAAACCTGAACACTTTGTGATTGACCACTTCCCCACTGATTCATCCTGGCAATTGTTAGACAACCCATTAGCTTTTGATGAATACATTGGTTTAATTTGGAAGCGTCCTGCGTTTTTCCGTCACAAACTTGGTATTTATTCGCATACCAATACAATTATTGAAACCAAAGGGAATGAGCGGGTTCTACTAAGAGTACCAAATAATCAAATTATTAGTGCACGTCTAATGCGTGAAGGTCGTTCATACAGCGTAAATCATCTATTGGTACAGCATGAAGATGAGTTTGCTACTATTGAAATTGTGCCACCTGCAAGAGGCACATATGATTTAGAAATTTTTGCTCGTGAACAGGCTGACAGCTATTCACCTTTTAATCATGTGGTGAGTTATTCCATTGTTAGTAACAGAGAAATTACCGATACCGGTTTCCCTGAGACTTTCGGGCGTTTTATTGTTGAAAAGGCTCGTCTAATTTCTCCCAAAAACTTTTTACTGGAAACAGATACATCCGTAGCATTCAATTTAGTTGTTCCCGGTGCATCGAGTGTGAGTGTGATTAATGACGGGGAATGGCATGATTTGAGTAAAAGTGACTCCAGTTTTAGTGGTGAAATAAAAGTGAAAGAAGGAAAACTTCAAGTAGCTGCTCGCTTTCAAGATGAGGATAACTATTCGGTATTGTTGGAGTATTTAGTGAAGTGATTCTTGCCTATTATAAAATCATAGAATATTATTACTGAATTTTAGATTTCTACCCGTAGATATCTTTTCTATGTCCAATTCGAGAACAACGATAAAAAGTACCTCAAAATCAAAACCAACCTGTATAATTCTATATTTTGATACTTTAATCTGATACCCATTTCCCACCTTCTGCTTACTACCAAGAATTTTTTTTGGTGAATAATCCGGGGTAATTATAATCTACTTCATCATAAATTTGCCGTTAAGCCAAAGTGAACTTTACCATTTGAAAATGATTCTTCGGGGGAAATGGCATAAGTAAACCGAATCATACCAATTGGAGTATTGTAAGCAAATCCTAATCCGTAAGAGTTAAGCCATTGATTTACGGCGAATGAATTTGATTGTTCTAAAATAAGTATTGGTCTTTCGTAATAACCTAGCGCACCAAATATAAAAGCATAAGAAAAACGGTCTAATAAATAGCGGTATTCAACATCACCCCAGACTATTCGGTTTGCTCGAAATTGGTCCTCATTATAGCCTCTTAATGATTTTGCTCCTCCAAATCGTATTAAATCCGTGCGGGAATACTCACCCGAAATTATGGTGTGTGCGTGTACCGACGGCACTATAACCTGACGTGGAAAGAAATTCATATAAGCACGAAAAAAACCGTGGACTACTTGTTGAGGAAACCTTCTTTCTACGTCGAAATTTTCAATACGAATATCGGTTATTCTTCTAAAACCTGATTCTGCCAGGATTCGGGCTTCCACTCCCCTCGTAGGATTTCTTCTTCTGTCGGTTAGTCTGTATTCAATCCCTACACCCCCAAAAAAAGCATCTCCATCTAAAGCCTGATTTACTTCCGAAGCCTGTGATAAGGTATTGGTACTCACCGACTCCTGTCGTAATGTTCCAATAATCTCTGTGGTACTGCTCAAATTGTAAGTTCCTCTTAAATGAAAGTTCCGAGTGGTATAAGTAGAGTCTTGCTGCAAAAAAGAAAAAGCGAAACCCGCACCAAAAGGTGTTCGCAATATCCACCGTGAAGAATAATCGAAGTTTACTTTCGTAGTTAAGAGTTGTAATCGCTCAAAACTAATATCGAGAGTAGATCCGCTAAGCAGAGCGTTTCTGACTGTTAAATTACCCTGACCAATCAAAGTATTCCCTCCTCCGGGCTCAGGTACATATCCAAAAAGTATATCAAAGGCGTTTGCTCTTCGCTCAACAACTTCATGAAACAAGAAAAACGAATCATCCCTTGAGGCGAGCAAAGGTACTTCTACACTCTCAAAGAGATCCGTGTTTTCAAGATTGATGCGAGCATTTCTAATGTTTCGAGGTGTTATGACATCCCCTCTTCGAATACCGGTGACCCTTTTTAAATAGTCAATATCATTTCTGTTAACACCCGAAAACAGATGGTCCTCTAATGTAGTTTTATTACCTGCATTAACAAGAAAATTTATCGACAAAGTGCAATCTTCTGTTATATCCGGGGGACTTACCGAAACAAATGCCTGAAGAAAGCCTCTTTCCTCTAGCAAAGTATTTATCATTTTTACATGAGCTTCAACTTTGGTGGCATCAAAATCAATATCTCTGAAACTTGGAATATCAACCATTAAAGATTGCCACTCTTCGGTTGTTAAAGTGTTTTCATGATTGACGTACAAGACCTCTGCTATTCTAAAACGGCATCCTTTCGTTACAAAAGCTTTTGTATTCAAATCATCTATTGTAACACTATCTACCGTTGCATAAAAGTAGCCACTGTTTATGAGATGAGTGAGTACCTTAGCCGTTGCCTTTTCAGGGGTTTGAGGCTCCTCAACACTCAAGATTATCTCGCCCTCACTCGATACAATTGTGATTTGCGGATTCTGCAGGTTACCCAAAAAATAAACAATCATGCCTATCAGAATATAGGCAGACGATAGATATGATTTGTAGGTATAATGTTTCAAACTAAATAGTATGTAAACGATGAATTCTCGTTTTGGGACTTTAGGGTTTTCAAGATGTGGATTGTCATTACTATTTGTAAACCTCTAATTTAAACAAAAAAGACCGGGTGATACCGGTCTTATGATGAAATTTATTTTTTTAACGAACAAGACCCCTTGTTCTTATTCTAAATTTATAAATAGAAATTAACTACGCATTACAAGCAATCTGTTAACGAATAATTTCTTTTACAAAATTCGGGAGTGCAAATGCTCCTGAGTGCATGTCTTTGTTGTAGTACTTTAAGGTTGACTCAAAAGCAGGTAGCTTCTCGACAATTTTTTCCAAAACTTCGTCACTAAGAGGGTCAACTTGTTTGCTTGCAAAGGCCATAGACCACATTCCGGTTGGGTATAAAGGAATGAACGTTAAAAATAATTTGGCTACGGGAAACAACTCGCTGATTGCTTTATGTACGCTTCGAATGCTTTTGTGGTAATCAGCTACAAATGGACTTTCAGTTTGAGAAACGAGAACACCATCATCTTTTAAACAACGATGACATTTTTCATAAAACTCTTTTTTGAATAAATCTACAGCAGGACCAACCGGGTCGGATCCATCAATGATGATAACATCATACTCTTTTTCCGGACCATCAACGAAAGTTAATCCATTTTCATACAAAACATTCAGTTTCGGATTATCGAAGTCGCCTACTTCCGGCATGTGTAATTTAGATGCACGAACAACAGCTTCGTCAATCTCAACCATATCAACCCGCTTAACACTTGGGTGCTTCATCACCTCGCGTGCGGTACCACCATCTCCACCGCCAATAATTAGAACATCAACCGGATTTGGATGGGTGAAAAGTGCCGGATGTGACATCATTTCGTGATATACAAATTCATCCTTTTCAGATAACATAACCATTCCATCGATAGTCATGAGATTACCCCACGTATCGGTTTCGAACACTTCAACAGTTTGAAAAGGTGTTTTCTCGTGAAATAATTGCTTATTGATACCGACAGTAAGGCCAGTTTTTTCATTATAAAATTCGTTGTATTGAAAAGGCATAATTTTAAAAAATTAAAAATGGATGACAATAAAAAAGCCGGTATCGGCAAAGCAACACCGGCTCAAATTATAAACAGAAAAAATTATTTATACCAAAGAACAGCTGCGGCAAAAACTGCACCGGCTTTTTCTACAGTATGTTCAACACCAATTGTTAAAACCTCACGATATTTACGGTTTCTATACTTATAACCGTCAACAACCATTTGTTTAACTACAGCTTCTACATAAGAAAGCTCACGGGTGTCTTCAAATTCCATAATCAAACCCGGTTCATCGGGAGATTCGGGTAAGCCAACACCAATGGCAGCGGAAATTACTTCGCCGGGATTAGTAGAAGTAATTTGAGCATATGCAACCGGAATTAAAGCACCTTTTGGTAATTCTATAGAATCTACCAACTGGCAATGAGGTGGAATAATACTGCTCATTCTCACGAGGTTTGTATCTCCAACTCCTGCACGAAGCAGGGACAAATCGAACGCATTAAGCGTTGTGTTTTCCTCAGCAGTACCTTTTACAAGGCTAAAAATATTTGGGTTTTGAACCATCATATTAAAAAACTCTCTTGATCAAAAAAAATTAATAACTATTTGCGAAAGCAGGGGCATCTTTCGGTTTGAAAAGCAATTCCTGACCTTCTTCAACTTTAAACATGCCACGTTTCATTTCCATACTGGAAACATTGCCGCTTCTGAAGCAATCTTTAATATGCTCTTGTATAATCCAAGGATCGATTGTTTCGCCGCACGTAAAAATATCAACTGCGGCATAGCCATATTCCGGCCAGGTGTGGATGGCAACGTGAGATTCCGCAATAACAACAGTACCACTTACTCCGTGGGGACTAAATTTATGAAAATTATGAGATATGATACTCGCATTAGACTTCCGTGTGGCTTCCAGTAAAATAGACTCGATTTGTGATACATCGTTAATGATGTCGGGGTCGCAATTGTAATATTCGACAAGAATTTGTCTTCCGAGTGCTTGCATTTCAATTACCCTCGTAGATTTAATGAATAATGAAAGTGAGTGACTGAGCCGGAAAGACTCAAGGTAGAACTACAGGCATTAAGTGGTTGTACTTTAGTTCTCTGCTGCCTGCTTAGTTTAAGATTGGGTTGATAAGAAAAAATTGACAAAAAAATCTCAGTCACCGCTAACAGAGAACGGTTAAATTTTAAACTGATAATATTTGTCAGGTATCTGCTGCTTTTAAACTCATAAAATTTCAATTTCGCCTTGGTTACCTCTTTAATTTTGTTGTTATGATTTGATTGAAATTAAGAAGTATCTTCCGTTTTAGGTTAATCAACCATAAATTATCCGTATTAAAATAAGTTTTATATACAGAACATTAAAATTAAGCATTTTTTCAATTTAAAATATGCATCGATCAAACTTTTTTTTCGACTCTAAAGAAGCTCTTCAACTTTATTATAAACTTGTACTTCCGAGAAAAATTGAAGAAAGAATGCTTAAGCTCCTGCGCCAGAATAAGCTATCAAAATGGTTTTCAGGCATTGGTCAGGAAGCAATTGCGACAACTGTAGCTCATGTTTTAGACAAACAAGACTACATAATGACCATGCACAGGAACCTTGGCGTATTTACAGGCCGAAATGTTCCATTCTATCCTTTGTTTTGTCAGCTTTTTGGAAAAGTTGATGGCTTTTCTCAGGGCAGAGAACGATCTTTCCATTTTGGGGTACCTGAACATTACATAATTGGCATGATATCTCATCTGGCAGCTATGTTACCTGTTGCCTGTGGCACTTCTTTGGCTTTCAAACTATCAGGTAAACAACAAGTTAGCCTTGCTTTTTGTGGAGAAGGTGCCACTAGCGAAGGCGATTTCCATGAAGCACTTAACTTAGCAGCTGTATGGGATTTACCGGTGATTTTTCTTGTTGAAAATAATGGGTATGCTTTATCGACTCCGATAAGTGAACAATTTCGATGTAAATCTGTTTCAGATAAAGGCATTGGCTATGGAATAAAAAGTATAAAGGTAGATGGAAATCATCTTCCTTCAATGGTTGAAGCCATTCGAGATGCGCGGGATTATGCAATTTCTGAACAAAAACCCATTCTCATTGAAGCAATGACATTTAGAATGCGTGGCCATGAAGAGGCTTCCGGAATTGCTTACATCCCTTCCGAGCATTTTGATGAGTGGGCAAAAAAAGATCCTATTCTTCAATTTCGTAAAGAAATCCTGGAACGTGAGTTTGCCTCTGAAGATGAGCTTGACAAAATTGAGGCTCAAGCCAATGAAATTTACAAAGATGACTTAGACAGAGCCTTAAATGCCGAAGAGCCTGTATTTAATGAAGAGATAGAATTTGGTCGTGTATTTTTGGAATCCCAACCAGTTAAAGTTCAACTACCCGATACTTTGAAAAACAAAACACTGCGCTATATAGATGGAGTGTCAGAAGCTTTGAATGAGCTACTAACTAAGGATGATAAAACTATTATTATTGGACAGGACATTGCAGAGTACGGAGGTGCCTTTAAAGTTACACATGGCTTTACAGATAAATTTGGGAAAACACGTATAAGAAACACGCCAATTATTGAATCAGGCGCAGTTGGTCTGGCAATTGGTCTGGCAATTGAAGGGTATAAACCCATTGTAGAAATGCAGTTTGCAGATTTTATAAGCTGTGGTTTTAATCAAATTATCAATAATCTGGCAAAAACCTATTACCGTTGGGGGCAGCCACTTAATGTTACAATACGGTCACCGCACGGTGCCGGAGTTAGTGCGGGACCTTACCACTCCCAAAGCCCTGAAGGCTGGTTTATGCAACAACCAGGTTTAAAAGTGCTTATGCCCTCTACTGTTAGTGATGCTTATAAAATGACGATTCAGGCAGTACACGACCCAAATCCGGTACTCATTTTTGAACATAAAAAACTTTACCGAAGCCTTAAAGAAAAGTTAGCCGAAACCAACGGGACTTCATTTGAATCATTTGTTGCCAGAGATGGCAAAGATTGCACAATTGTTACCTATAGTATGGGTGTTCACTGGGCAATTGAATTGGCAGAAAAACTAGAACCGGAAGTTTCAATCGAAATTGTTGATTTGCGCTGTTTAGCTCCAATCGATTTTGTGCCGATTATTGAATCGGTAAAAAAAACAAATCGGGTTCTTGTTTTAGAAGAAGCACCCGCTGTGTTAGGGCCCGCAAGCGAAATAGCATCCCTGATTACTGAACATTGTTTTGAATTTTTGGATGCCCCGATAATGCGATGTTCATCTTTGCATATCCCAATCCCACTTAATAAAAATTTAGAGACAGGTTATTTGGCGACCCATCGGTTGGAAGATAAAGTAAGGAAGCTCTTAAGATATTAACCCGAATTATTCACGAAATTATAATATTCAAAACTTAGGCTATTAAGTATATAATATATTGGCTAATGCTACATTCACTTAACTTTGGGTGTGGTTAGAATGCTGCAAAATTTCCATTCTAGCTGCGTTGAAGGAAAAAATCATGCTCAGGTACTAAAGTACCCTTCCTCTTATTTTCCACCTTCGCCTTGCTACCAGGAAAATTTATTGGTGAATAATCCGGGTTAAGTTAGCATCTAAAACCTTTGCGACTATAGTGCAATTGCGACAAATAAAAAAGCCCTCACAAGGAGGGCTTTCATTTTACTTGATTAAAGTCATTTTTCGAGTAAGAACCTGACCATCTCCAAGCTGTAAGCGATATAAGTAAATACCACTAGCCAAACGAGAGGCATCAAATGTAATCGTGTGGGTACCTGTTGCTAATGATTGACCATCAACCAAGGTTGCCACAACTCTACCTGTGATATCATAAACTTGAAGTGTTACTTGATTCTCAATAGGTAACTCAAAGCGGATATTTGTTGTAGGGTTAAAAGGATTCGGATAATTCTGATCTAAGGTAACCTGTTCAGGAAGTGTAAGAGTCGGTTCCTCAAAGTGTGTTCCTACATTAAACTGATCTTGACCTCCTGCTTGCCAGTAGCGCGCACCGAACTCTTGAAAGAACTCATTTGCAACACGTTCGCTATGAATAATGAGCGTATTTTCATCATTGCTGAAGTTGGCATTTCCTGACCAATTATGTGAGCCCGTAATAACTTTTGAATTATCGGAAGTTTGTTCACCATCTACAATAGCATATTTATGATGAAGAAGACCGCCAAACTCAGATTGGGAGAAAAAGTGTACATCAGCCCAACCACTCAAATAATCCCATTCACTTCCTTGTACATTAATATCACCAATCACACCACGAACTTTTACGCCATCATTGAAACGTGATAACATGGTATTAGATATAGCTCTTCTGGTAATAAGGTTCAAACCTAAATCAATGCTGGATTCTGCCGTTGATAGCGCACGATTAATTTGTGCTTCTGTATTTCCTTGCGGACTAAAATACAGCTCTACATACGTTTGATCTTCGCCTATCCAGAATGAAGAAGCATTTACAACCGATTTATTACTACTAAATAGTGCTTGAGATGGGTTAAAGTTACCGGATTCGGCTCCCCACATTTGGTTAAATTCGCGCCAATAGGCTCTTGCCAATGCAACATCCTGTATATTAATCATATTTTGAAATTGATTGAATGTGCCTTGATCTGTTGCATTCCAGGATGAAGTTATTACCCATGTTTTAGTTGGGTCATTATGGTGCGCATCTATTACTGCAAATTTATTATGCATCTGCTCGCCACCCAGACTTTGAACTGCACGTACACCATTGTTTGCCAATCGGGTTATGACAGCATTTGGGTTACCTGTATGCCCGGAAGCAATCACACGCACATCTACTCCTCTGTTATGGGCCTCAATAATAGCATCACCAATATCATTACCTGCTCCCTGACTGATACTATAAAAAGCAAAATCTACAGATTCTTCTGCGTTTTCAATCATTTCAATTAGTCTGTCGCGGAAATTCACGTTTTGTTCAGCTTCTTGAAAAGTTGCTAAATCATGAGCGACACCTCTATTGAAAAACGTCAGAATTTCACCTGTTGTACCCTCAGGGGAACCCGTCGAAGATAAATATATGGATGTAGCACTTGTGTCTGCATCTACAGCAGAACGAAGTTCTACTTTATAGGTAGTGGCTACATCTAAATTATCTATTGTAATGGTGTGAATGGTTTTTGGTTCCTCGTCCTTCACCATACCCAATTCAAAATCAGGAGTTAAACCAAAACGTACTTCAGAATGACCGGGCTGTTCTGTTTCCCACTGAAAGGTTATTGAACTAGCCGTTGCAGAAATAGTGTAAGGTGGAGCCGAAGCAATTACCGGTCCTGTGGTGATGGTAATATCGTTTCTAAATCTTGGTAAAAGCTGATTATTTGCAAGGAACCTTCCCGCAATAGCAACTACATTAGCAGGGCTGTTTGGTATGGTGGCACCGGAAATGTTAGTAAAGTTATCTACTCTAAATTGACCACTTGCCGTACCATCTGTAACCGTATAATTTGTACCACCGGAAAAAATACCCGAGTCGTTAAACTCAACTCCACTTACACTCACAAGTTGTCCTTCAAACTCACCCGTGTTTAACTGTTCCAGTGTAATATTTACCGGTTGAACTTCGCGATTACCCTCAGGAAAAACTTCAAAAAAACTATGATTAACAATTTGGGTCAATTGATTGAATGCTCCAATCTCCCCCGTTACTACTAATGAATCACCAATTACAGCATCGATTTCCCAGCTTGTTCGCATCAAAGCGTCGCTATACCAACCAATACCCCCTGTTTCGTCTTGAAAGTAAACCGGACCTCTGAATTGATCTGCGGCCGTAATAATACCCGCAACGGTTACCAGTGTTCCTTGTGGTAATTGTCTAGCCTCTGAAATTGGCATTGGTTGGCTTACATCAATAGTCTCAGCACGGAGGTTAATAAACACCTGTTCATTCAATGGATCGTTGGTGGCAAAGAAGATATATGCATCATATACACCCGGTGTTTCCATTTCATAAGAAATTGTAAAATTACTGATTTCCCCCGGTTCTAAGGTTCCCTCCGGATTAGGGCTTAAATCAAATCCTAATCCTTCAATATCCAATGCACTGATTTCGAGGTCTTCCTCGCCAGTGTTTTGAAGCCTTAAAGTTGCTGAACCGGTACCGGATGTTGCCCCAAAATCAAACAATCCACCATTTTCAAAGTCTTGCCCATTAATACGCATGTTAATAGTTGGGTCTTCTGATGATTCTATGAAATCACTAATTCTTACATCATCTACACTAATTCTATTACCGGCAGTTCTGGTAATTCTTATACGCACGTTTCCAGGTACACTTCCTTGAACTGTGTATTGCTGAAAGGTGTCATCAAGCACAATGGGTTCACCCAAATCATTCCATGATGTACCGTTATCGGTAGAATAACTAACTTGAGCAATTCCTCCGGTATCACCTGAAAAACCTGAATTTGACGCATAGAAAGAAACTTCACTTAGACCACCGGGGTGATTAAAATTCATTTGAATGAAACCTTCACGAATTCTTGCTGAACGGGTACCATTTCTTCTGTCACCATCAGCTGTTCCAATTAAAGCCTGGCTAAAAAGCCAAATGCCAGTTTCGAGTTCCACCGTGCCTTCGGCATAACCTCCTTTAACACCTTCTTCAAAATCTTCAAAAAGTTGGGCCTGTACATTTACAGACGAAAATAAAAAAAGCACACCCATTAAGGTGTATTGTAATATGTATTTCATTAAATCTATTGTTATTTAGTCGTTCAGTTAAAAATTAGCCTGATATTCTAATTACAGTCTATCTTTCAAGAATAGGCATTATTCCGAAAAAAAGTACAGGCCTGAAGAAGATTAGCAAACAGTATTTTTGGGCTAAGCGAAATGATTTATAGCTAAGGTCTACTAATTAATTGAAACCCCTATACTTAGCCCTCCTGTTAATAGAATGTTAAATTTATCGAATCTTAAATATGATTACTTGTACTTAGACATTAAAACGGAAATGCATTACATCACCGTCTTTCACAATATACTCTTTTCCTTCAGAGCGCATTTTTCCGGCTTCTTTAGCAGCTGTTTCGGAACCAAACTTGAGGTAATCATCATAAGCGATAGTTTCAGCTCTAATAAACCCGCGTTCGAAATCAGTATGAATAACTCCTGCCGCTTGTGGTGCTTTCATTCCTTTTCGAATAGTCCAGGCACGCACTTCCTTCTCTCCTGCTGTGAAATAAGTAATCAAACCTAAACCACTGTAAGCTGCCTGAATCAATTTTTCTAGTCCCGCACTTTCTATTCCAAGATCCTCTAAAAATTCTGTTTTGGCTTCGTCGTCAAGTTCAGCAATTTCTGCTTCTATTCTTGCACATACTACCACTAATTCAGACCCTCTTTCAGTGGCAAGTTCTTGAACTTTTTGAACATATGAATTATTTACACCTGCATCAGCTATATCATCTTCAGAAACATTACATACAAATAATACTTTTTTGCCTGTCAAGAGAAATAAGTCCCGATAACCGTCTTTTTCCTCTTCAGTTGCTTCAAAAGTACGGACTGCATTACCATCTTCAATATGTTGTTTTAACCTTTCGACAGCTTCCAGTTTAACTTTTGTAGATTTATCACCGGTCTTAGCTTCCTTCTTTAATTTATCGATTCGTTTTTCAACACTTTCGAGGTCCTTGAATAGAAGTTCCGAATCAATGATATGAATATCACGAATTGGGTCAACGCCACCCTCAACATGAATTACATCGTCGTCTTCAAAACAACGTACCACATGCACTATAATATCAACCTCACGAATATGCGATAAAAATGCATTTCCTTTCCCTTTTCCTTCTGATGCACCTTTAACCAAACCGGCAATATCAACAAATTCGATAGAAGTCGGGATGGTCTTTTGTGGATTAACCAAATCTTTTAGTTTATCTAATCTACTATCGGGTACAGGAACAATACCAACATTTGGGTCGATAGTACAAAAAGGAAAGTTTGCCGACTCTGCACCGGCGTTTGATAATGCATTAAATAAACTGGACTTACCTACATTAGGAAGACCAACAATACCGCATGTTAAACTCATGATAATTCGAAATTATTGAATGAATAGTGTGTTATTTGTCAATTAATCCGACACCGGATTTTTTAATATCACCTGATTTTTTGAGGTCGGCTGTGGCTGCGTCCAAAATACCGTTGATGAATCGTCCAGATTGTTCTGTCGAAAAAAGTTTACCAATTTCTATAGCTTCGTTAATGGTTACCTTAGTGGGTATATCAGGATAGTTCATCAACTCACAAAGTGCCATTCTGAGGATACATTTATCAATTACAGCAACACGCTTAAAATCCCAGTTATCTAAGTATTTAGTGATAATCTCATCGAGCTTTTTTGTGTCTCTTACTGATTTTAGAAATAAACTCTCGGCAAATGCCAATAACTTTGCGTCTTTCTGAAGTTTGGGCTTTATGAGCGTTTCAAGAATATGTTCAAGGCTATCTTCACTTAGCTCGAGAGCATAAAGTGCCTTCATTACGCTTTCTCGGGCTGTTCTTCTACTTAATTGCATTAGTACTTTTTAGATCAATTTTGAACGCCAAAAATACAACTTTTTCGACTCATAAAGAACCATAACCCGAATCATTGACTAATATATTTTGTGATGCATAACTCAAGCATAATAGAGACAGGTCGCAAGACTTATCCATGCTATAAACGATTCTTTCTCTTTAGTCAAGATATATAAGATGATGTTCTTTCAATTCTTCCAATAAATTTTCGTTGTCCAACGAATTTAAAAGCAATGTTATGAGGTTTTCCCCATACTTTGCATAGTAATGTATATATGAAAGTTCCCGCTCCTGAAGATTATCATCGGGAAATAAACTACCTTTAATTTTTTTGATACGCTTTAGCTGAACTTCTTCTCTTTGCTTAAGAGAGCGAATGACTTTTTGTCTGATTTTTTGTACTTCATTCTCGGCTTTAGAAGCGGCACTATGTACACTACCAACCAACGATGGGTCTACAGAGCTGATAAAATCTATGTTTGATTCATAAATAGCTTTAATATCCTTAATCCATTTATTTATCGATTTGTGGATATCTGCATCTGTATTTTCATGCACATACTTTTTCTCAAGTACCTCAATTCGTTCTTTGTAGTCTTCATAATTAAAACCGAATTCAGGTAGTAAACGCGCAACAGGCGGCTCAATAATAGTTGCGCTCATTCGGGGTACTATCATCGGCATAGTTAGTCCCGCTTCTTTAAATAACGTATTCATTTGACCAAAATAAGCGACTTCTGCCGGCCCACCTATATATGCTAAATTAGGCAGTAGATACTCTTGTAATAGAGGTCTGAAAAACACATTAGGGGAAAATATTTCAGGTGAGGCATCACACTTTGAACTTAATTCAGAAATATCTGCTATATCTGAAAAATCTACTTTTTCTCTACCTGTGGATGTGTGCAAGAACAACTGACTATCACCCACATAAGCCTGCCTGTGGTAATTGTTTTCCAGTTCTTGTGACTGATTTTCCAGTGCTTCATAAACAGATGTTTTCTTTTCAAGCCCGAACCGGAATACAGGCTTTACTAATTCTTTGATTTCCTTTGAATCGCTACCACATAAAATTAGACCATAACCAGAAAATAAGTCAAGCATTTGCTTACCAAATGCCGTTCTCCATGATGAACCATTTTGCCAACAAGATTCGAGGATGGATACAGCATTAGCCTTGAACTCGCTGTCAGGCAGTAACGCTTCGAGACGAGATAGTGTTTCACCTGCGTCATCAAAGACTAATTTACCGGCAGCATGATTATCTACATTTTTCTTATCAACAAAAATTGTTTCAATTTTGCCGTTTTTTTCTCCTTTAAAATCGGCTATCTCTTCGAAATCATGATCTTCGTCAGCTAACCAAAAAACAGGTACAACATTCAAGTTAGAATTATTTGTCAAATACTTAGACAGAAGAATGGCTGTAATCGTTTTATAGAGAGTAAAAAGTGGACCACCGGCAAACGTCATTTGTTGGCCCGTTACAACAGTAAATGTGCCGGGTGATTTGAGTGAATGAATTGAATCAATCGTTTTTTGGGGTGGGTTGAATGATTCGTTAAACGAAAGAAGAGCGTTGACGAGAGATTCCCTATCCGTATGTAAATCCCTGGATTTAGCCAGTTGAGAATAACTCTCTGTTTTAAATGGGTTCTTTTCGTAAAAAGAAAGTATTTCCGACTTTTCTGCCAGGTAATCGTTAAATAAGTTTGAAAAGCCTAATTTGTTAAATGGAACAGATTTGTTGATCAAAATCAGGATTTTAGTTGATTAATTTCATCCCTTATTTTAGCCGCTTTCTCGTAATCCTCATTTTTTATAGCAGCATCTAATTTATCCTCAAGGACTTTTAACTGATCACCTTTCGATGCCGGTTTGGTCTCTACATCTTTTGTAGCTTTTGTACTGAAGCTCTGCCTTGGGTTACCCTCTTTCTTTATCGTTTCTTCATCAGACTGAATTCCGGCTTCATCTAAAACCTCAGGAGAAACATAAATCGGTGCTTTAAATCGTATCGCAAGGGCAATGGCATCACTTGGACGGGCATCCTGAGATAGCTCTTCCCCGTTGTTATCGTATACAACCTGAGCAAAGAATGTACCGTCTTTAAGATCATTTATATAAACGAACTTCACAAAAGAATCAAAGCTTTGGACAATATTCCTTAATAAATCATGAGTCATTGGTCTTGGCGGTTTGATATTTTCCAATTCAAGGGCAATAGCCTGAGCCTCAAATGTACCAATGATAATAGGTAGCCTTCTACTACCGCTTTGTTCGTTTAATATAAGAGCGTAAGCCCCACCACTACTCGGACTGGTTGAAAGCCCAAGTATGTCCATTAAAATTTTCTCCACAAAAATGGTTTTTTATTCGAATTAGCAAGTATGGTAAGTTAAGAAATAAACACCATCACTTAAACCCTTAGACTCATCAATCCGTTTAAAATTATCAAAAATATATTATTTGCTATATATGAAGCATATATACTTATCCCGAATTATTCACGAAAGTATGAAATTTAAATCTTATACTATTAAAAATATTGTATTTAGAAAAATACCACACTCACTCAAATTTGGTTGTGGTTAGAATGCTGCACTCCGAGCGAAGCGATTCCCGCGAAGTGAACCCCATGACTGGCTCAAATACCCTTCCGCTGATTTTCCACCTTCGCCTTGCTACCAAGAAAGTTTTTTGGTGAATAATCCGGGTTATAGAAAAAGCGCCTCATGAAGGATTCACAAGGCGCTATAAAAATATTTTGAGTTTTAATTAGTCGGACTAAATTCCTTTGGTGGATTAACATGCATCAAATGCTTAACAAAGTAATCCATTGTTCTCCTCATTTTGTAATTTTCGTTGGCATAGCCGTGATTACGATTTGGAAGTACAATCAAGTCGAAATCCTTGTTGTGACGTATGAGTTCGTTAATAACCAAATGAGTCATATTCGGATGAACATTATTATCCATCGTACCATAACTAAGCAATAGTTTACCGCCAAGATTCTCGGCCTGCAACTGAAGTGCCTGATTTTCAAATGAATCTACTCCATCTTCATCAACAGTTAATTGTCCCTGAAACTTCTCACCCCAATAAAATGTGTATCCTCTATTGTCTAAATTTCCGGCACCGGCTACCCCAACTTTAAAGAAATCGGAGTGGTTAAACAAAGCGGCTGTAGTTGCAAAACCTCCACCTGAGTGACCATACATACCAACACGGTCAACATCAATAAAACTATAGCGCTCTGCCAAATCGATAGTTGCTGATTTTTGATCCGGCAACCCGTTGTCAGCCATATCGCCGTAATAGTATGTGTGGAATTCGCGTGATCGCATAGGTGTACCAAATGCATCTATTTGCAGTACAACAAAGCCTAGCTCAGCTATTGCGTGTGTGTTGCCTCGCCTTAACGGACTAAAAGAACGACCTCCAACACTACCAACCTGTGGACCGGGATAAATATTAATTACAACAGGATATTTCTTGTTCTCATCAAAATCGGATGGTAAATACATCACACCGTAAACATCGGTTACACCATCTCTTGCTTTTGCGCTAAAAGGAACTGGCATTCTCCACCCTGTGGCTAGTAAATCTTCTATATCGGCTTGCTCAAGTTCCATGAGAATTTCCCCCGAATGATCTCTCAATACTGTAACCTGAGGTGTTGTAAAGTCAGAGAAGGTATCAACCAAATAATCAAATCCGGGAGAAAAAACCACAGAGTGATTACCCTCATCAGGTGTATAAGTACGTAAATCACTTCCATCAAATGAAATAGAATAATAGTATTCCTGATATGGGTCTCTTTCTTCATCCATGCCAACGCCTGAGAACCAAATTCTACGTTCTTCTTCATCTACATGAATGATGTCTACTACATTCCAGCTTCCTGTTGTGATTTGATTCTTAAGTTCACCAGTATTCAAATCATGAAGATACAGATGTCCCCAATTATCTTGTCTTGAAAACCAAATAAATTCATTCGAGTCGAATAAAACCCTCCAGTTTGGAACACCTCTTGATGTAAGATTTGTCTCTATAAAAATTTCATCATGCTCATGGAAAATCTCTCTTACTTCTCCCGTTGAGGTATCAGCAATTTTAAGTGTTACATCCTTGTAGTCTCTTGATGTACCAACATAAGCCAGCATATCGCCTGAAGCACTAAATTGATTGTCAGCCCAATATGCACCTCTTGTAAGTCCACAGCAGTTTGATGTACGCTGATGATATGGGTCTGACTGAATACGTACCATCTCGCCACTTTCCAGATTGATAACTACCCTGTGGTGCATTGGCACATGTTCATCACCGGGTAAGGCATACGGCCATGATACCAACTCGGGGCGTCCATCTGCTGTGCGTAGTAGATGCATCAACTCAACATCTTTTTCATCTAGCTGGTAGGTAGAAATCATGCTTCCATCAGCTGACCAATACAGGATTGGGCGAGCTGAACTTGACCAACCTTGAGAATCGGTTGCATAACCAAACCCTTCTTCCCCGTCGGTCGTAAGCTGTGTATCCTCACCGGTTTCCATGTTACGTACAAATAAATTGTGATTTTGGATGTAAGCAGCATGGCGACCATCCGGCGATAGTACACTGGCAGCAGGTCGGCTTATATCCGATAAACTTCCAAGCTCTCCAACTCCTCCATTTATTCTATCAAAAACCCATTCACGATTACTGTAGGTGAAATAAACTTCACTAAAATCATCACTTACCGATTGTATAGAAATTGGCAGACGTTCAGCATTAATTTCGGCATCATCATCGGCAATAGACAGTAGTTCTGCCATTGAATCGTTATCAAACAGCAATTCGCGAGTTTGGCTGTTCGCATCAACCAAATAATATAACATCCCGTCTCTATCATTAACGGTGTAGTAAAAAGCGTGGTCGTTAATCCAGCTTGTATTTACTGAGTTATTAAATACAGTTCCTGCCAGATTTCTGTTCATCAAAGACCAGGCTTGTTCATACCTTTCTTCCGGCATATCCTCACTAAATTGAGCGTGAGAATCATTTACAAAACTAGCCATTAAGAAAACGGCGATGAGAAGTACAGTCGTAATTAATTTTTCATTCATGATACAATATATTGTTAGTTAAGTGAAGAATGTCCAAATACGCGACGCAGGAGATCGGTAGTTCGCTTTACAGGGTCTTGCCTGATTGCTGCTTCTTCCTGCTCGAGTAGTGTAAATAACCCGTCAATTGCATTTTGGGTTGTATAAGCTGCGAGATCCGTTTCTACAGGGTTCACAAATGGAATGTTGTTGTACATGGTTGTGATTTCTGTCCATAACGATGTAGCCGGAGTTTGATTTAGAGCAGACTCAATAACCGGTGTAAAGGCATTTTCTAACCGATCGGAAGTTGCACCTCTGAAATAAAGCGTAGCGGCATTAGGTTCACCTCTTAGAATGGTAAAGGCATCCTCTATCGTCATCGCTCTTACAGCATCACCAAATATTGGAGCTGCTTCGCGGGCTGCAAGCTCTGCGGAGCGGTTCATTGTACGCACGAAATCGTCAACTAAACTCCCGGCACCAAGGCCTCTTAAAGTTCGTTCTACTTGTTGAGCTTCTGAGGGAAATGCAATAAAAATAAGCTCATTGTTTAAAAACCCACCCTCTTCAGACGCGTTACCCGCTGCTCTTTGCGCTCCTATTTCAAGAGCTTGCTTAAGTCCATTAACAACTTCTGTCTCGGTTAAAGGTCCTCCACCCGACATAGCCAGTTGCTCAAGCTCGGCACAGGAGGTAAGTAAAAAAATCGATAAAAAAAATGTAATGACTGCGGTTTTCATAAACTTAAATTGAATTTATTTATAAGTTGGTAAAATGCTCATTTATTTTCAAATTTCATATACTGAGATGAAATTCCCGCCATTAAAACTGCAGCTGTTTCTGCTCTCAACCTTAACGGTCCCAAATGTACCGGCTTAACATTGAAATCATTGATTGCCATTGAAACTTCATTATCAGAAAAACCGCCTTCCGGACCAATTAAGCAAGTTAATTCTGTTGACAAATCGAAAGAACCCAGTCCGGTCAAAAAGGATTTTTGGTTTAGAAGCTTTTCATGAGCTATAAAGCATGTTCCGTTAATTGATTCTAAAACTTGGTGGAAGGAATCGTAGCTTTCTATTTTTGGCAACCATACACCTAGAGATTGCTTCATTGCGCTCACAGCTGTTAACTCGAGTCGATCTAAACGTAAGTGAGAACGCTCTGTGTGTTCAGATCGAAATAGTTTAATTGAGTTGACGCCTAACTCCGTCATTTTTTCTATTGCCCATTCCAATCGTTGCCTGTTTTTTAATAGTCCTAGAGCAATGCAAACTTGTGGTTTTTGTTTAGAAAAAAAGGATCTATCTAAGACTTCAACTGTAGTTACTTTTTTATGAATCTTGTTGATAACAGCTTTATATCTACTTCCAGCTCCATCCGTTAGTATGATTTCATCACCACTTTTTAATCGCAAAACATTAGTTGCATGGTGGGATTCGTCAGCAGAGACTGTCGCTAAGTTGTTTTTGATACTTTCCGAATCTACAAAAAAAGTATTCACCTATCCGGTTGCTTTGTCGGAATCTATATAGACATCGCCGGGATAAAATTCTGTTTCGCCGGTGACCATCATTTTATTTAAATAAGGGTGACACATGCCACAACCCATACCACATATCTTATTTTCCAATAATTGTGCGTAGGTAGTGAAATTCATTTCGGAGGCAATGTCCAAAATTTCACAAAATGTCTTTTTATGACAAACGCATCTTTTTACTGATTTTCTTCTTCCTGTTGCCATGGTTACTTGAAATGTTTGCTTAACTTTAACTCCTGTCCCTGATAATTACTCTTTATTTCAGTGCCATATGTGAATTCAGGAACATCGCTATTCGCTTCAAAAAGCATACTAAAAAATGTTTGCCCATCTTCTACCAAAAACGGTACATCATGGGAACGGACTTCAAGTACTGCTCTTGCACCTCCATCTGCCTGCTCACCACCAAATCCACTATCAAAAAATCCGGCATAGTGGGTTCGCAGTTCTCCTGAGCCAGTATCATAGGGTACCATTTCTCCCGCAAGATGGCGTGGAATCCGACAGTACTCCCTGGAAGCAAAAATATAGAATGCTTCAGGCTCCAATATTATAAAATTATCTTTAGTTGCATAGATTGGTTCCCAGTAATCTTCTACAGCGTAATGAGCTATTTTATCTAAATCTATAAGATTACTGTTTTTCTTGGCTTTGTATCCTACAATCTGATTTTTTTTACCTTTCAGATCAACACTCATAAATAGCCCGCTATCTAATTTCATATTCGACTCAGAAATTGGTTTTTTATGTTCGTCAAATAATACAGGGTCTAAAGAATGTGTGCGAAGAATTTCATCATCAGAAAGTAACGCAAGACCGTGGCGAAGTCGTAATTGGTTTAGCCTATGCCCGGTACGAACTTTAACCGGAAACGACTTTGGAACAACTTCAAGAAAAAGAGGACCTGCATACCCGGATGCAATCTCCTCAAAGCGATGGGAATAATCAGTTACAAGGCGTGTAAAAATATCAAGACGTCCTGTAGTGCTTTTAGGATTTGTGCGGGCTGTTATTTTAGCATTGGTTACAATTGCGGAGTCACCATTTGAACCGTTGGTATTTATTGGAATACTACCTGAATCAGGCAGGTTCAAGGATTCTAACAACGGGATGATGTATGTACAATTCGGTTCCAGCACAGCACCCTCTTCTATAGAAAAAGAGTGTAATTTTAGTTTATCAACCTTATCCATTACAGTTTCGTTTTCAGGCAGGAATCCACAACGAACTCTGTAGGCAATTTTACCAAGCCTTAGATCAATAGAATTTGGTTGAAATTGATCATCCTGCAGTGGATGACTTTCATCTGAAATTATTACCCCCGCATCCCTAAAATGCTTTAAATACTGAACAGGAATTATCCCCTTTTTACGCAATTGTATAATCATGGTAGAAGATAGTTTTAAAGCTTAGGGTTTGCAAGAAAATGATTTCTTTTTTTTGAGAATTTGATATAAAAAAAGGCTCCTATTTAATTTAGAAGCCATTTAATCGAATATTGCTAATCAAATATCAAGGTAGCTTTTCACCCGCCATCTCATGCACTTTTATCCACTCTTGCTCTGTTACAGGTTGAATAGAAAGACGTGACCCTTTTTTGATAAGCATCATATCACTTAGCAAAGGTTCATTTTTAATTTCATCCCGCAAAACCGGTGTTTCAAATTTTTTAATGAGTTTGACGTCTACCAATATCCAGCGTGGATTTTCCTCAGTACTTTTTTCGTCATAATACTTTGAATCAGGATCGAACTGGCTCGGGTCCGGATAGGGCTCACTGGCAACTTCCATGGTTCCCACTATAGCCAATGGGTTAGCCCTGGAGTGATAAAAGAAAATCTTGTCGCCAGGTCTCATATCATCTCTCATAAAATTTCTTGCCTGATAATTTCGAATTCCCTCCCACCATGTAGTTTGATTTTCTCTCGAAGCTAAATCATCAATACTAAACTCATAGGGTTCAGATTTCATTAACCAATATCTTTTTGACATACTAAATTTTTTTTATTGAATAGTTATGAATCAAATTTATATCTATAAATCTAAGGACATTAGTTCGAAAAAGTAAGGTGATTTTGAGGATTGGCTAAAGATTCTAAGACGATAGACTATGAGTATAAGTTTTCACCATGACACATAAGAAGCAAAGGGTTTTATTAACCACAAGCATGCTAGAGCTTTTAGTTACCCCCCAACCTGCTGGGGAGGTTTTTATGTTGAGGTGCTGTTTAATTATTATCTCATTTAGAATTATAGCAATATCATTACAAGCCATAGATTTTAGAGATTAAATGCCTTTTACACGTTCTTTTTCCTATGAATTTACTTTTTTTTGTCCCTCACCCTTCCCTCTCCCAAATTAGCTTGAGATTTCGTTGCACTTATTCAAATGGGAGAGGGTAATCCTTGCCTTAGTTATGTGCGGCAACGAATTCAGTCTTTTTTGTTCGGCTCAAGACAGACCCCCTCTCCCACATTATTGTTTTTTTTGATGTTGCAGGAAATTTGGGAGAGGGCTGGGGTGAGGGTGTAAAACAGCTTAGAAAATTCTAATTCTTGCTATTGCAACGAACTCTAAAAGGTAATTGAAACTTTTATGGCTATCTCTAAACTGTATCTATACTTTGAAAACCCGGTTAATATCAGAAATCAATAAAAGCAAAGTATTTCCTCTAGCACCTCAAAATAAAAACCTCTCACCTGCACTCACCTTAAAATCATGATACAAATATGGTTTGTCTTCTTTTTAAATCTACCGTATTTTACGAGTCTGTATAAAATTTAATCACAAACTTTAAACTATGGCCACCAATTTACCGAAAGATCAAATTGATTCCGATGCGCTGGTAACCTATTTCGCAGTTTTTAACTCATGGTACAAAGAAAATAAAGGCATTTTCTTTGGTGCTATAGCTGCTGTAATCTTATTAGTAGCCGGTACTATTTGGTTCTTTAGCACTTCTGCACAAAAAGAAGTAGAAGCACGCAATCTTTTAACATTTGCTGAAAATCAATTTTTAATGGGTCAATTCGAGACTGCTCTATATGGCGATGATGAAAGCATGCAACCGGGACTTATTGAAATTTCAAGTCGTTTTTCTAGAACTGAAGCGGGAAATTTAGCAAAATATTATGCCGCTGTTAGCGAGGTAAATCTCAATAATTATGAATCTGCTTTAAGCTTTATAAGTGATTACCGTACTCCATCCGGTATTTTAGGTGTTGCACCTCTTAGCTTAGAGGGAAAGATACTCGTGCAGTTAGGTAGATATAGTGAAGCAGTACGAGTGTTTGAGCGCGCAGCTAATTGGGACACAAATGATTCTACAACTCCATTCAATTTACTTGAAGCCGCCGAAGCCGCTTATTTAGCCGGTGACCACAACAGAGCCAGAACCATTGTAAAACGTATCAAAGACGAGTTTCCTGATTCCCAGCAATTTACTCAGGCTCAGCGTCTGAACGGTATGCTATCGCTCGCAAACTAATTTTTTTTGAAACATTAATTCTGTAGTTACGTTTATTTATCATAACTACATTTAATGACCTTTATATTGTTAACCCCGATCCCTGAAAAGCCCGGGGTTTTTTATTTTCCACTATCCCGGATTATTCACCAAAAAATTTTCTTGGTAGCAAGGCGAAGGTGGAAAATCAGCGGAAGGGTACCTTAGTACCCTGAGTATGACTTTTTCAACTTCAACGCAGCTGGCATGGAAATTTTGCAGCATGCTAACCTCACTCAAATATGAGTGAGAGTGGTATTTTTCTAAATACAATATTTTTAAAAGTATAAGATTTAAATTTTACGCTTTCGTGAATAATTCGGGGTATATTTCAACTTTTCATGTTAACAAATTGCAAAGGCACATCTAAGTCGGAGGATCTGAGTAACCCCATCACTTCTTGCAAATCATCTATTTTTTTACCGGTAACTCTCACCTTATCATCGTGGATTGCAGGCTGTACTTTAATTTTTGAATCCTTCACAAGCTTTACAATCTTTTTTGCAGTTTCCCGGTCAATTCCTTCCTTTATGCTTACAGATAGCTTAACGGCACCATGAGACGTACCTTCGTGTTCTCCAAATTCAAGTACTTTGGGACTGATTTTCCTTTTGATGAAGTTAGATACCACCATCTCACGTACAGCTTTCAGCTTCATGGTATCATCAGTCAAAAGAGATATTGTTTTTGATTTACGATTAAACTCAACTTCAGTATTAGACCCTCTGAAGTCATAACGGTTTTGAATCTCTTTCTTGGTATTATTTATAGCGTTATCTACTTCCTGAATATCAATTTCATTAACTGCGTCGAATGATGGCATATTTCTTTTATTTTAATTTTCGATTGGAACAATTTCGCCGGTTGGTGTGATGCGCTCCCCTTCTCTAGGGGGACGCATTGGAAAATCATGGAGAGACACATCCGGGTCTCTGTCATGTGGAACATAATGGTTATGATTGCCATGTGGTACTACCGAGTATCCAAGGTCTTCATCGAACACACCAACAGAGTACATAGCTGCAAAAAGTAGCAAAACTGCAGCAGCAAGGGCGAAAAGAATTTTTTTAAGCGTATTATTTTTCATTGATAAAAATGTTTGATTAATAGATAAAGATAAAGATTATCGCGCATATTAACGTGCGAATATCTTACCTTTTATATTGAATAAAAAAAGAGAAAGTAAAATGGGAGACTGCTTTGAATGTTCTAATTTATGGCGCCAATGGTTACACAGGCAGGTTAATTGTTGATTATTGCCTGGCTAATAATCTGCGCCCTTCTATTGCCGGTAGAAACAAAAATGAGATTACCCAAATGGCTGAACACACAGGGTTAGACGCCTTCGTAGTTAGCCTGGATGACAGTAAAGTTTTAGACAAAGTACTAAAGCCTTTTAAAGCCGTAATACACTGTGCAGGTCCATTTGTTCATACTTATCGTCCCATGATAGAATCCTGCCTTCGTACGCGTACCAACTATCTTGATATTACAGGGGAAATTCCCGTTTTTGAATCCATCTTCCGCCTACACGATGAAATCGTTGAACAAAAAATCGTAGCATTACCGGGTGCAGGGTTTGATGTAGTACCAACTGATTGCCTGGCTGGCTTAATTTCTGGGCGAATGCCTGATGCAACACATCTGAACTTATATATCCAAATGGATAGTACGATATCTAAAGGAACAGCGCTTACGATGGTTGAACATATGGGAAATGGAAGTGCCATTCGAAAAAATGGTATCATTACCAAAATACCAATGGGTTCAGATACAACAAGTAAGACAATATCAGATAAAAAAAGAAGCTTTGTAGCTTACCCCTGGGGTGATGTTTCCACAGCATACCACAGTACGGGAATCGAAAATATCAAGGTTTATATGAGTGCCCCTCCTTCTACAATAAAGACAATGCAGATAAGTCGTTATTTTCCTTTTATACTTAAATCATCACTGCTTAAATCTTTTCTTCAGAAGAGGATTTCAAGAAAAGTAATAGGACCTACTGCGGCAAAACGTAAGTCGGGTAGCTTCTTAATTATGGCTGAGGCAATAAATTCTAAAAAAGAGACCTTAACATATTACTCAACCGGCCCTGAAGGGTATAGTTTTACAGCTGAGGCTGCCATTAAAGCAACGATTCGAATATTAGAAGACAATTCCATCAATCCCGGGTTTAATACACCCTATAAAGCCTTTGGCTGGGAGTTTTTAAAATCTGTTGATGGGGTTGAAATTAAAGATAGTCTTGAGTGATATCTTCGATTTCGGAATATACATCTGCAGCTTTTGAGCTTAAATTCTTTTTTAGTAGAATTTGGTGTTCTGCAATAGAGTTATAATAGTGTGGGAAAAGCTCACCAACTTCATAAGAATCTTCGAATTCAAGGAGTTCATCATCCTCTTCTATCTCTACGAGGAGAAGAGTTAACCCTTCTTGGTTGGCGTAATAACGATCATAAACACCTTTTAATTGACCCGGTTTGCACAAGTGGATAAACTCTTCAGTTACAAAACTTTCGGGCACGTAAGTGGGTTTTCCGAGTAATCGTGAGTCACTACAAATATGGAACAACTTCATATTAAAATGTATTTTTTCTGTCTTTCAAAAATTTGTATAGCATTTCGCGGGCACGGAAAATATGAGCTTTGACAGTACCCAAAGGTAGGCTCATAATATCTGAAATTTCCTGATAGCTTTTTTCATCCATATGCCGGAGTTTAATGATTTCTCGATACTTTTCCGGTAAAGATTCAATAGCCTCAATAATTATTTTTTTCCGTTGTTTCTGTAAAATAACCGAATCGGCTTCACCGCCTGAGTCGGGAATCTCAAGGGTCATTTCGCCATCTCGCGTTTTATATGGCTCATCGATTGAAAAGGTTTTCAGCTTTCTTTTTCTTAAATAATCAATTGAATGGTTAGTGGCTATTCGGTATAACCATGTTGAGAAAGCATATGAACTATCAAAAGAATCCAAATTATTGAATGCTTTTAATAAGCTTTCCTGTACCAAATCTTCAACAACTTTTTGATCACGCACAATTTTAGAAATATGATAGCTTAACCGCGGCTGATACTTATTAACCAAGGATTTATAAGCCACCTGATCGTTAGATTTTGCTTTTTGAACGAGTGCAAAATCTTCGATTTTATTTCTCTCTGTTCTGGTTTTATTTCCTGTGCTTGATGACATTTAGTCAGTTAAAATGATTTGAAATAATCCTTATAAAGTACCAAAATATCTAATAACGAATAAACTATTTTTTTAAATGCTTTGTAGCAGAAGATCAATCATAACTTACCTTATGCAATACCAATCCATCAGGGGGAGCTGTTGGCCCGGCTTTTGTTCTATCCGGATTTGTAATTAATGTTTTAAACTCTTCAACTGTCATTTTACCAATTCCTACTTGCATGAGCGAGCCCATTAAAGATCGGACTAGTGACCTTAGAAATCTATTCGCTTTAATGGTAAAACAATCCGGAAAGTTTTCATCACCTTTAGTAAAAAAAGCATCAAAAAAAATGCATCTTAAGTGGGGTTGTTCCTCATCGAAGGGTGTAAATGATGTGCAATCAATATCACCTTTTAGAAAGGATGCCGCCTCATTCATTCTTTTATAATCAAAAGAATGCCACCAATAAGTAATACAGTTTGAAGAGAGTGGCAAAGGTTTGTTGCTAAAGTAATAGCGGTATTCTCTGGAAGTAGCATCAAAACGAGCATGGAAGTCATCTCCAACCTTGTCTATCTTTTTTATCGAAATAGACTGGGGTAATAATCCAAAGAAGTTTTTTAGCAAGCGGTCAGAGTCAATTATTTCGGGTAAGTCTACATGAGCCACCTGACCTCTGGCATGGACACCGGCATCTGTACGACCTGATCCTGTTACGGATATTTCCTGACGTAAAATTATTTTTAAAGCCTTTTCAATCTCTTCCTGAATCGTGGGAGCATTTGGTTGCTTTTGCCAACCACTAAAACGTTTGCCATCATATTCAATTAAAAATCGATAGCGTGGCATAGATTAAAATCGGTAAGTGAGCGTAGCAGAGAATGCTGTTGTGTCGAATTGAGGTTCAAGTGAGAAGCTTACTTCCGGTAGTTGACTATTCATATTTCTTGCTTGAACGAAAGCATTTACACCACTAATAACGCGATTTACAACCATAAGTGTAATTACAGCAGGAATTTGTTGTCTTTGAGATTCTACTCGCTCACGCAATTGTACATATTCAACTCTTTGATCGTCACTACCCCATTGCCACCTGTTTTGAGGTAAGTCATCTATTAAACGATCCCAGTTACGACTTATAAGTTGAGCTTGGTTATACTCATCAAGGTTCAGATAATTTCCGGCAGCTAATTCAACCGTTCTTCCAACTGACCTGAGATTGATTCCGGCATTTAATTCTGCAAAAGAATACATATTGTTTTCAAGACGGTTAGCATTGGTGTTCAAATAAATCAAGCCAAGAATTAATGAAACATCGGCAGCTAAATGAAGTTGTCCCCTTCTCCAACTATCAGAATTATTGTAGTATTGCCCCCAACCCGGAAGTACGATCGACCTCAATAAAGCCCCACCCGGACTTTTTAGACGTTCCTCTTCTATATCTATAACAGGTGAATGGTTATTTTCATACTGTGGTACATACTCAAAGCTTTGGCTTATTGACAAAGGCGTTACACACGCAAATGTCAATACAACCAAAATGAAAACAGAAGGATAACGGTTCAAAATTTATTGAGATTTTTGTTGTCTGTATCGGCGCTTTTGGTCACTCCAACGGCGCACAATTGCAATACTGAAACCAAACATAAGTAAAAATGTTCCAAGCCAAACAGTAGAAACTAACGGCTTCTTTTCGAGTGAAATCAACACCCATTCATCTTCAATATGCTCCTCTAATCCAATAAAACGAAGTTTTACCTGATCGGATGCCGTTTCAATATTTTCAAATACAACTGTAAATTCCTGATGTTCAAAAGATGTTTCCGGGCTATAAACTATGTTATCTCCATCTTCATAAATTAAAGCAAAGGTTGGTGTTACGGTTTCACGTACTTGCTTTTGGATATCGTGAAGTTCGATTTCGGCCTTAACACCTACTATAGCATTATCAGGTAGTTCGCTTTCGTCCATATTAATGAATCGGTTGAAAGTGATGTCGAATTGTCCAATTCTCTGAGAATTACCCGGGCTTATACGAAGTACATCGTTAAAATCGTATGTTCCTGCTCTTTCATCCATTAGAATATCTGCAACTGCCTGAAATGTTGCCTCATCACTAATTCTCTTATTTTCGCGCTCAACCAATGATGAACCGGATACATAAAGGTATAAATCGTGCGTAAGACCTGTTTTTACTGATGGCTCAACAGTCCAGCTCATGTTCCCTGGACTGGAATTCGCAATCATTGGGTAGAAGAGCGGATTCATTTGAAATTGTTTACCTGTTCTTCTGTTCTCAAATAAAATAGTGTACTCCTGCTCACCCGGACGCTTAGCATGCGTTATCTCGGCATCCTTGTATGTTACGTAGTATTCGTTATTGATTAATTTGGGCTGATTTTTATAGAGAATAAATACTTCAATATTCTGAACTACAGGAAAACCTTGATCATCAATAACTTCACCACGTTCAACAGCAGCGTTATAGTTAATCGTTTGTTGATCGAGCATTGGTGTATCGTAAGCAGCACCTAGGAATCCAATTAGTAATACCGCAAAACCAATATGCGTTACTGTACCACCAATCATTTTGGGTTTCTTTTTTAACAAGCGGTACATTACAATGGAATTACCTACAACAGCAAAAATAGCAGCAAAGAGGTAAATCATATAGAATATATTATTAATACCTGTAAGTATTACTGCTAGTACGGTAATGGCGGATGCGGTCATGGTTGGCGTAATTAATTCACCGGCAAATTGTTCACCCGAATCAAATTTCTTCCACCAAATAAATTGAGTTAGGACTGTAAGAATGGCGATTACAATCGCAAACGGCAGAGTCCAATCATTATAAAACTGTGGTATTGGAGGCGTTGGGTTTGCGACAAAAAGACGACCAATAATAGGTGAACTTGTTCCAACACTAATGATAAGTGCAGTGAGGAAAAGTGACATAGCTCCCGCAAACATCAAAAATTCCCGACTCAAGAATGGGTTTTCTTTATCCTGATGAGGAAGCTCTTTGTATCGGTATAAGTACATCCCGAGGCCAATGATTGATACGGCAAGTATGAATATCAATAGTTGGTTATACAAACCTAAGTCAACAAAACTATGTACGGATGCATCGCCTAGCACACCACTTCTTGTTAAGAATGTTTGATAAACAATAGCAGCATAAGCAAGAATAGCAAATAAAAGAGATGCTTTATGAGATGTTGCACTCTTCTTTTGAACAAGCATGGTGTGAATACCGGCCATGCCTAAAATCCAGGGGACTAAAGAAGCATTTTCTACAGGGTCCCATGCCCAGTATCCACCAAAAGAAAGGGTTTCATAAGCCCAATAACCACCCAGGAAAATTGCTATTAATAAACATAAGTTCGCACCAAGAGTCCAGGGAAATGCAGGATAAATCCATTCATGGTATTTTTTCTTCCATAAAGAAGCCAAAGCGAATGCGAATGGAATAGCCATCATGGCAAAACCAACAAAAATTACCGGAGGGTGGATGATAATCCAGGGGCTGCGCAACAAATCATTAAGTCCACTACCTTCGGCTGGGATGAAATCGGGATTGGATTGAAACACCGGTAAATGAGCAAATTCTGCAGCTGTTAATCTAAAAGGAGAAGCACCAATATGAACGCCAAATATTGTTACACCAATAACCATCGACAATAAGAAAAACTGAGTCAATGTTAAGAAAAACATTACGGGAGCACGATAAGTGTCATCCGTCCATTTGATAATTCCAAGAAAAACTACAAAACCACATAAAATCCACAACAAGAAACTACCTTCTTGCCCACTATAAAATGCAGCCCATAGATAAAGAGATGATAAATCGGTACTCGTGTAATTATAAACGTAGAAGTAGTTAAATTGATGAGTAAAAATAAGATATACCAACAAACCCGAAGCGAAAAATACCATAGCACCTTTAAGTCCGAAAAATAGGTGCCCGATTTTTTCTATGTTGGGATTCGTTTGATTTTTTTTAGATGCGAGAAAGTATGCAACCATACTTACTATGCTGGCTAAAAATGCAATAACCAGCGAAGCAGTACCAATAGTGCCAATCATGAATGTAACAGATTAAAAAATTTAAATTGAGGCGGTTTCGAGATTAGAAGCGTCGTTGTATTTAGATGGGCATTTTACGAGCATGTCATCACTATAAAAAATACCGTTTCTCATTTGGCCAATTACTACTAAGCTCTCGGCATCTTCAAAGTTGTTAGGTTTAGGCTTATTGAATTGAACTTGACGAACTTCACCTTCTTCATCTTCCATGTAAAATGAAAAAACCATGCGATGATGATCAAAACCATGGGGTTTATCTTCAATCCATTTACCAACTACATGGTGACGCTGACCGGTGTACTCTGCTTCAGAAAAACCGGTAAATGATCCGATACTGTTTCCAAAGTTCCACATTAACAGAGATGTAAAACCTACAATAAAAACAACTCCAATAACTACTCTTAATTTCATAAATAACTTATTCTTTGGACTTTAATGATTTTAAATTTTCTTCCATACCGGAAAGCTTTTTATCGACTTTAATAAGATAAAAGGCTAATACTAACCAAATGATAAGACTAACCGCCAAAACCACATATATGAGATCATTAGAGGCTAACATTTGCATTAGAAAGTTGGCCGATTCGAAATCGGATGTTCCATCCCATCTATCGGCATAAATTCCGGAAAGCGAATCTTGTGATACTATTTCATTGGTAAGACTTATCATTTAAACGGGATTGGAATCAATTTCGTGTTTAAGTTTAACATAGCGATATCTGATATTAGTCATCCAGAATGCTAATGCAAAAAAACCAATTACGGCAGGATAAAATATCATTCTTAATTCGGGTGCAGTCATATCACTGAAGGCGGGGTTTCCATCTGCCCCCGGGTGTAAACTGGGTAACTGCCGTGGAATGATGTAAAATAAAAATGGCGCTGTCGTTGCCGCAAAAATATTATAGACAGCAGAAAGCTTTGCTCTTAATTTTTGATCCTCAAAAGCTGATCTTAAGATGAAGTAAGCAACGTAGATTAATAAGGCAATTGCAGATAAATTCATGCGGGGCTCAGCGAATGTCCACCATGCACCCCAGGTAAATCTTGCCCAAATCATTCCTGTAAGCAGACCACAAATTCCAAATAAAACACCAATCATTGTAGCAGATTCAGCTTTTTGATCGAGCGACAGTTTCTCTTCCGATAAATACCTGATACTATAAATAGCCCCTACCAAAAAGGCCCCAAACATGGTAAACCACATAGGAACATGGAAAAATAAATTACGAGCCGATTCTTCGAGAATTTCTATTCTTGGGATATCAATTAAGAAGCCGAACGTAATAATCAGAGTGATGTAAATCAGTAATATGTACTTCCAAACAGACAAATATTGAATTCTTTATATTATTGGCGTGTTATCAGTTCTAGCTAACGGTTTAGATTAATTCTTAATATACAAATAAATGGTTTCATTTACCCTATTTTTCGGTCGTAGATTAATAGATTGTCCGTTTTTGTGTAAATCGTTGTTACCCATAAAATCATAAATTTTACTATTTGTCATGAGCGCTGAAAAATTTGTAGAATATCAAACTGAAAAAGATTTTTTTAAGGATGAATATCGAAAGGCTTGGTTAATGACCCCACTTTTAGGATTTGGTTTTTTAAAACTGGTTGAACTCAATAAAAAAGTAGATAGCCTTAGATATCGTGTCTATAATGACAAGATAACAACAGTGGTAAATCAACAAGAAAAAACTATACTGTTTGAAAACCTAAAAACCATTGTGAAAAAATCTGATTCAAATTTAGACAGAATGGGAATTGCTACTATTATTGTTGAAGACCTTGAAGGCAATACAATAGAAATGAAAGGTATAAAAGGGGCAGACAAACTGGAAAAAGCCTTAATAGTTGCCCTTGAAACTGAAAAGAAGAAAAGAGCTTTGAAGGAAAAAGCTAAAGGTGATTACGATAATTATAAAATTGGCGGGCTTGAACATATGAACAGCTTGGTTGGAATGTGGCAGCAAGGGCTTATTTCCGACGAGGATTTCCGAAAAGAACAGGAAAAGTTTAAAAAAAATGCATAAAAAAAGGAGCCTAAGCTCCTTTTTTTTATCTAAGTCCGCAGGGGATTCCTTTACAAATTCTGCTTACAGCGTCGTGGCTGTGTAAACTTTCCATGTGAGCACATCTAACAACAAAGTCTTTCACGTTTGGATGAGGATCAAGCTTATCGAAGAATAAACGAGCTGCATCTTCTACGAACTTCTGATAAGCACCGTTTAATTCGGCAAAGGCTTGTTCATCCTCTCGCTTTACCATAACCTGAGTTTCGGTCATTACCGCTTCACGGCATAACTCAACCATTTCTTCGATCTCAATTGGGTTATTCATCTCTACAGTTAGATAAGCAGCACTTCTCTGACTATGAGGTATTGTGGCAACATCGCGTGTTTCACGTGCGTGTTCTGCCAATTCGTAAGAACATGGACATGCACTACTGTAAATAAACTCTAAGTGCATAAACCTCCTGATTTGGTCATTTTGATCCATGCTTGCTTCCAGGGAGACATCATAATATTGATATCCTTCAAGACCTGAACGAAGACTCTGTTGAATCATTGGGTAGCTAAAACTTAATTTTAAATAGCTTTCTTTAGACCCTAAATCATTCTTGTACATTTTTAGAATGTACTCTAATACATCGGGATGGAATGTATCATCTTTAAATTTATAAAATGAGCGCATGATACGGCTCATGTTGATACCCTTTTTATCGGCATCAAGGCTAACGTATCCATCTACCGATACAGTTAACGTAATTACATTACCGTCTCGGGTTGGGAATTTTAGAGGAAGCTTAAAATTGGAAATTCCAACTTGCTGAATAGGTACATTCGCACCTTCGATTAAGGATGCGGGACCATTTTGTAAGTCGGGCATAGATTTCTTGTAGCTGTCTGTTACAACAAATGTAGGATCGTAAACTCTTTTTAAGTTAGAAGTAATCATGTAGTGTTAGGTTAGTGATTCAAATTTTATCAGCCCTGTACTCCGCGAAGTTTCTCTCCGTTTCGTAAAGCTTAACGGCATATAAAAAAGAACCTTCCGATGCATGTTTCTGTATTTCATCTTTAATTTGCTCATAAAAATGAATTACAAGATTTTCTGTTGATGGGATTACACCTTTCAAAAAATCTACATCCAAATTCAGATTCCTGTGATCACATTTATCAAGTATGCGTTCTTTTAGGATATTTTTTAAAACACCGAGATCAATTACGTACCCGGTGTCTTTATCGGGCATACCACAAACCGTAACTTCCAGTACATAGTTATGCCCGTGCCAATTAGGATAATTGCATTTTCCATATGTTTTCTCGTTCCATTCGTCCGACTTATTCGGATTAATTAAACGATGGGCAGCATTAAAATGTACTTTTCTTGTTACGTAAACCAATTTCTTATTAGTTTTAATAAATAGTGCTTAATGTATGTGTCATTAAAGACAACACACTAACGGTAATCATGACCGTAAACGTTCATTCCCTCTTTAAATAATCGTGTGATTGATAGTATAAATAATCAAGAATTAAACAAAAATACTAATTTAATTCCACTTAGGGTATCACTCAAATTAATTATCGTTAGCTACTTTCATTAAATATTCGCCATACCCACTTTTAACAAGAGGTTCAGCCAGCTTTAACAATTGTTCTTTATCAATAAACCCTTTTCTGAATGCGATTTCTTCAATACAACCAATTTTTAGTCCTTGCCTTTCTTCGATAACCTGCACAAACTGACCGGCTTGCATTAAAGAGGTAACCGTGCCGGTATCTAACCAAGCCGTTCCACGGCCAAGAACTCCTACTTTTAGTTTCCCTTGTTTTAGATATTCATTATTGACATCCGTAATTTCAAGCTCTCCCCTTTTTGACGGCTTTAGGTTGGCAGCTATGTCCAAAACCTGATTGTCATAAAAATAAATACCCGGGACTGCATAATTCGACTTAGGGTGTTCCGGCTTTTCCTCTATACTCACAACGTTTTTGTTTTGGTCAAACTCCACCACCCCGTAGCGCTCGGGGTCATTGACCTTATATGCAAAAACAACCCCTCCATCAGGATTACTATTTTCAGCTAATAACCTTCCTAAACCCTGACCATAAAAAATATTATCCCCTAAAATTAGGGCTACTTTATCATTCCCCACAAAATCGCGACCAATCGTAAAAGCTTGAGCCAATCCTTTGGGTTCGGGTTGAACCGCATAGCTGAACGAACAACCAAAAGATTTTCCATCTCCGAGAAGTCGTTCAAAGCTTGGTAGGTCGGTTGGGGTGGAAATGATCAGGAATTCTCTGATTCCGGCCAACATCAAAACTGACAGCGGATAATAAACCATCGGTTTATCATAAACTGGAATTAACTGTTTACTGGTAGCTAATGTTATGGGATGAAGCCGTGTGCCGGAACCGCCGGCGAGAATAATTCCCTTCATATCAAGTCAAATTTGTGCACAAAAAAAATTAATAAAACAATTGTGGGTAGTAGCAGATTCGAACTGCTGACCTCTACGATGTCAACGTAGCGCTCTAACCAACTGAGCTAACCACCCTTTATGGGGCTGAAATATACAATCAAAAAAAACGAAAAAAAATTAAACAAACACTTGAAATGCAATACAAAATGTATTACACTAAAATATGAAAACAGTAAGGCTACCCAAAAAATTAGAAAACCAATTAAAAGCTTATGCCGAATTAGAAGGCAAAAACGAAAGCGAAGTAATGCGAGAGGCATTGGTTGCATACATGGAACAAAAAATTACACATATAACCCCCTACGAAGCCGGTAAAGATCTTTTCGGCAAGGTAAGTTCAGGAGAAACAAACCTATCCTCAACATACAAATCCAAAGTAAAAGAGAAAATCCGTGCAAAAAAAACTTCTCATTGATGCCGGTCCTCTAATCGCGCTATTTGACAAAAGCGACAGTTGGCATCTGAGGTCGGTTGATTTCATTCGTCAACTCAATGAGAAGCCAGTTACCACTTGGCCCGTAATTACGGAGGTATCCCACATGCTTGATTTTCATGTTGATGCACAAACAGGTTTCTTTAAATGGCTTTCCTTAAACGCGGTTGAAATTTTCGAACTTAAAGATGTTGATTTACCCAGGATAATTGAGCTTACTCAAACAAATCATAATGTCCCTATGGATTTGGCGGATGCATCTCTGATAATTGCCTCGGAATATTTAAACACCAACCGAATAGCTTCCATCGATTCCGATTTCAACATCTTCAGAAATCGATTTAAGAAGATATTTAAGAATGAGTTTTAATGCGGAAAACAATTTCAACAATCTTGAAAACTACAATCGCCAATAAAACGCAATGAAAAGTTCGCATATCATCCTATATTGCCATGTAAAGCTCATGTTTATTGCATGTATAAGTAAGTTATGCCTTACCCTAAAAGACGACACTATTGAAATTAAAATCTAAAATATCAAAGGACAAAAACGGTAAGACAATTTCGATTGAAGAATTTGTATATAACGACCAAGGTAAAATTATTAGACACGATTATAAGGACAAGAATGGAAACCGAAACTTTTACAAGGCATTTGAATATGATTTAAAAGGAAACTGCATTCGGACTTTTGAGTATTCAGACAATGATGAACTTCAAGTCAGTTTTGAATACAGCTATGACAATAACAACAATCAAATTAAAGCCATAGAAAGAACCCCTGAAGGACTAATTTGGGATTGGACAGAAATAGTAATTGAACCCAATAGAAATTTAAAAGTTTGGCTTGCTAAGGATGAAAACGGCAACATAATTCACAAGACAATTGAAAACTTGCTTGACGGCTCTCAACAAAGGTTTAATAGAAGGCTTTGAAAAAGGGTCGAGTACCCTTGCAAAGTAAAAATGGTCTGGAATTTTTGGACCAATTTTAAAGGGATGTCCAAGTTTTTTTGAATATCTATATGCCAAACGGCTAAA
>PXCK01000197.1 GCA_003566635.1 Balneolia bacterium
CCTCGTAATAATCTCTTCGAAGTACAACCTGCATCCATCTATCGGTAACATCTAATACGTCGGCCGTTTCACCGACTAACATTTGAGTCACCATTTCTGCCTTGTCTGATTTATCAGCTCTGACTGGCACTATTCCCGATTGTGCTATTACACACTTCATTAGATCTAAGTTTACGTTTTAAAAGAAGATATAATGATATTTTTAATTCACTTTTGCAATAGATAATTGTAAACTTTCATGTTGAAGGTTATTTACCAAAAGGTTTCTGTTGTTATCACATAAAAAAGCCCACCCTGAGTACCTCTTATTAACACCCAACTAATACTTTTTTAGAAAACTAAAATTTAAATATTATATACCATAAGAATAGTCACATACATAAGCTCGGGAGTCAGAAAAAAGAACAATTCTTAGGCCTATTTACACCCTCACCCCAGCCCTTTCCCAAAATTTTCACGATACAGATAGATATATCTTAGTGGGAGAGGGAGTTTGATTCGAAGTATGACAAAATACGTGGCTCGAAAAATTCAAAGATATATTACTTTGGCTTAGATTACCTTCTCCCAAATAAACCTTAACCACGAAATCCCAAGTTAATTTGGGAGGGTCAGTGTGATGGTGAAGTACCGTGCAAATATTCAAAGATTTTTTTAAACGATAAAAAAAATAGACAAAACTCAAGTTTAACACCCAATTTACACCACATAGGATATCTAAGTCATTGACTTTTAACATCCAAAAATTATTCACATAAAAAAAGCCCGCTACACAAAGTACAGCGGGCTTGAAAATGTTTAGAAAACAGAGTTTAATCGGTTACGATAGTAAAACCATCTTTCCTTGGTAAAATCTCATCAAGCATAGCTGTATGGTATGCAAAGGTCGCAACGATAACTGCATTACGAACTAAGTCTTGCTCAACAAGACGCTCGTAGGTATCCATATTTGAGTGGTGACTAAGTGTAAAATACTCCAAAGGATCCTGAATAAACTGAAAACCGGGAATTCCTACTCTATCAAAACTAACGTGGTCGGTACTACCGGTATTTGCCCAGGTAACCGTGCTTGCATCCCAATCAGAAAACGGAGTCAGCCATGTTCTGAATAGTTCTCGTAGCGCTTCATTTTGCTGAAGGAAGATACCGCGAATCTGACCAGATCCATTATCTACATTGTAATAGGCTGAAATTTTATTATAATCTTCAGTTGCACGAACAATTGTACTTTGATATTGGCTTCCCTCAATGGTTCCATAATGATCACTTACATACTCCCTTGAGCCATGCAGACCTTGCTCTTCCCCACTCCATAAAGCAATACGTATTGTACGTCGGGGTTGAACGCCAATTGTAGAAAGAATTCTCATGGCTTCCATCATTACTACAGAACCGGCTGCATTATCGGTAGCACCTGTAGCAGCATGCCATGAATCGAGGTGGGCACCAATAATAACTACTTCATCGGCTAAATCCGGATCACTACCTTTTATCTCCCCAATAGTGTTCCATGCCATAAGGTTATCTTCTTGAAATTCAACCTGTAAATCCATCTCCAGCGTTACATCTACACCATGCTCCAACATGCGGAAGATTCTTCCATAATGTTCGCGTGTTAAAGAAATTTGTGGAATTGATTGTGGAGCATCCATATCGTGTGGTCTTGGTCTTTCAGCCCAAGGTGTACCCGGCTCCGATGGTAATGTAGCACCTGAAATAGCAATTTGGCCACCAAACCCTCTGTAACTTTGGTCTATAATCGCTAAAGGTTGCTCTTCAATCAAAAACTGCGCACGCTCGTAGGCATCTTGTTGGCGTGCTAAGACAGCAGCAGAAGGAGTACCACCTGGACCACCCGATGTTGGCTGTTGGGTTGCGTTTGCAAGTTGGAGTAAACGCTCTGTAGTATTACGTGTGGCAATAGGATTCCAGGACGGCTCGGCTTCAGCAGGCTGTTGAATCAAAACAAATTTACCTTCGAGTTTTCCTCTGTAATCATCTAATGTATGATTTTCATCTAATCGAAGATAAACCACCTCGCCACTAACCGGACCGTCATAACCCACAGACCAAGCTTTTGGAAATCCGGTAACCGGAAAATATCCGTACTCAGATTGAGCATGCATTGAAAAACGCTTTAGTTCCCATCCACGTCCAAATGGTCCCCATTCATGATAATGAACATCAAGACCAAAGCTTTCAAGTTTTTCTGCCGTCCACTCATTTGCACGGTACATACCTGCGGAATTAGTTAATCTAGGACCAATTACATCGGTTAAGTAACTGGCCATATTCATAAGCTGGCTGTTTTCAATACCCTCTTCGACTATTTTCTCAACTACTTCCATATCAACTGTTGGGTTATCAATTGATTGGGCATTAATAAAAATTGTTCCGGTAAAAATAAAAGCAAGTATTGATATGCCGATATATCGTAAAGCGTTTTTCATATAATTTTGGATTAATTGAAGTTTAGATAATGATTTACAATTTAACCGATGCCATCCAAAAAAGTTGAAAAAAGAAGTTAAGGAAAACGTAAAAGAGTGGTGAGATTGTATGACGTGTGAAGGGAATCAATGTGTGATAAGGTTTTTCGCATTGAGCGAAGCATATGCGTTATTCGGGATCTTCCGGTTGCGAAATGAGGAAGCCGTGTTCAGGGCTTGTTGTCTTATTTGAAACTACAGAATCGGCTTTGGATCAGGACTGGAAGATCCTCACCTGTAAACCGGGACTTGCGCGCATAAAATGATTGCTCCGCTTATCATTTTTGCGGGATGACGGTTCTTAGTTGTTTGTTGGTTTAGTGTATCCTTTTCTTTTGGTTCGTCCCGGTAATTCAACCCATCGGGATGAACATATATTACCCTACATATTAAAAAGCATCAAATAATAACCTGACTCGCTCATCTATTTCGGAGAAAAACCGAGATTCGAGTAAGTCATTCATCTGGCGAGCATCAAGTCTATCAGCATGTTGTAGTACAAAGTAGCGAATACGAGGGTCTCGGTCTTTCGCAAGTTCAGGAAAGACTTCATTAATTGCATCCTGCAATTCATAATTTACCAGCATTTCGAGTCCTGTTTTTCGCATCAAATAAGGAAAATCACCTAGAATTATTTCAACTGTTGTATCAACAGCTACTACCATATCACCCATTCTGAATAATTCACGAATAACCGCTGCTTTGACTTGTTGCGGACGATTCCCCAGTAATATATCTACAGCTATATCAAAGAAGTCATCTTCATCACCTATAATTCTAAGTGCCGTTACAGCAGCAGCAGCAGCTTCGGTATTTGAAGATTGCAGGGCGATATTTTCAACAGCCCGAATAGCATCTGCATTTCCTTGATAGTTCATCAACGCATCTACAATTGCAACCAACTCTTTGTCTCCGGCATCGGATATCATACTGATAAACGTTTGTTCCGTTCCCTGCGCCGCACCAATTAAATCACTTGTACTGCGAATAATTGTAGCGCGTACTTCTGAATTATCCTCTCGTCTTAAAAAATCGCTTAAAGCAAGTTGTAAATCCGGTTCATCTCTGAATCGGGACAAATTCATAGCAGCATGTGAGCGCATTTCAGGAGACTGGTCATTTCTTAGCTGGTGCAACCACATGTCCATTTCTTTGATTTCAACAAATTCGATACCGGTTTTGACTTGGCTCCGATCAACTTTCACATTTTGTGGTCGATTGCTAACCGATAAGGAAAACTCGCCTCCATTTCTGAAAACTGTCAATGGGCGCTCTTCACTACCTCCACGAAACTCTGCAATAAGGGGTATAGTTATACTGTCGCTATCAACCCGGCCTGCAGGACTTACAATCAAATTGATTCTATTTTCGGCACCTATGTAATCTATTGCCAAATCTACCACTACAATTGAGTCCGGTTCTTCTGTCTCAAAATCTTCTCTTTCGGGCATTTCCAAAGCTGGTATTTGTCCGGTTTGAGTATAAAGTCTGTTTACTAAATCATCCCACACTAAGATTCTGTTACCAGAGCGGACAAATTCCTGTCGTTCGTTCAACATCGTTCTTCTAACAACAAGTGGCAACTCAGTAAAAGCAGACAGATGATCAAAACGATTAGCCATATCAAATGCATCTAAATCGTTATTCGTATTCGGTAAAAAACGAGTATCTAAAGTTATTTTAGGCTGATTACTTTCCGCTTCAGCTGCTAATGCCATCAAAAATGCCGGAGATGTTTTGGCAGATTCAAGATCTCTGTTCAACACTCCGAACCACTGTGCATCAACCAAATTATTAATTTGGGATTCGATATTTCCGGCGTTTAAATATGCTAAACCATAACCTGCATTAAATGGAATTGTTTGCCAGTAATGATCATCTAAAATAACCACGCTAAATCCGTCAAATGGATATTCAAAGCGTAAGTCACGCTGGATATTACCAATAGCCGAAGCTGTATGGCGCAAAAGTTGATTTCGGTTAACTGCTTGATTAGTAACCGAAGTTGTATAAACCCTCACCGTTTTAATACCGGATAGTGCCTCTTCGAAGGTTAAATCTCCGGTAACAAATCCAATCTTATTAGATGGAACCGGCACGTCTGATCGCCATTGCTGAGTTCTTGATCCATCTTCATTATTGATTTGGCGAACGAAATTCCCGGGAGCGATTACCTCATAGCCCGCCGGAACCCGCATATTCAGCTCAAAGTTGAAAGAAAACCACTGGCTGTCAATCGTCGGAAACCATCCCCTGTTTAATCCGTTTTGGGTGGAAGACATAAAAACACCTTCATGCGTTTGAATGATGCCATTACCGTTTGTTGATGAATATTCAATCTCAATGGTTCCTCTTGCGCTTGCTTCAACTCTTAGAGTATCACCAGAAACTTCAAATTCACTTTCTTCACCATTCACTAAAACGCTTCTGAAATCTAGTTCATGACCAAGAAGTATAATCTCGGTGGCATTTTCATGGAAAGGCTCTACAGTATAAACCGCTGTTCCGCTAACATTAGCTGTTTCTACATTAAGAGCCAGATCAAGTTGAAGATTCGTGATATTGAAATCAACTGGTGATTGTTTAGCAAAAATAGAGCAGGTAAACAGTATAAAAATAATTACAAACGGTAAAAATGATTTCATCAGTCGTTTTCTTTAATAATGTTTAAAATGGTTTCTTTCCAATCGGGGTGGCACGAAAAGCCGTTTCCACCATCAATACGGGCATTGCCTTGCAAATCAGTAAATGATCCGCCGGCTTCAGTAATTACAGGCAATAACGCTGCTGCGTCCCAAATATTTAGAACCGGGTCGAGCATAATATCGGCTCTGCCGGTGGCAACCATTAAATGACCGTATGCGTCTCCATAGGTTCTGTAGGTTTTTACCCTATTCATTAAGGCATGAAAGGAGTTTTTATAACCGAATTCATCAAAATATTTCACATCGGAAGTCATCATACTGGCACTTTCCAATTTATCGAGTGGTCGAACAGAAGTGCGTTCACCATTGAAAAAGCATCCACCACCCTTCCAGGCATATACCATTTCATCCATGAATGGTGCATAAATCACTCCAATAACAGGTTCATCATCAATTGTGATGCCAATTAGGGTAGTGTAAAGCGGAATACCGTGAACAAAACCAATAGTACCATCAATAGGGTCTAAAATCCATTTAACTGATGCATCCTTTTTTTCGGTTCCATACTCCTCACCTATAATCCCATGTTCAGGAAATTTTTGATTGATAAGTCCTCTCATTGTTTGTTCCGCCTGCCTGTCTGCGACCGTTACAGGAGAGTCGTCTTCTTTTCTAATGACATCAAACTTTTTGCGAAAATAGGTTAATGTTTCAGCCCCTCCGGCTTTGGCAACATCAACCGCAAATCTTGTAAGTTCTTCAAGTGATATATTCATAAATAAATTAGTGACAGCCTAAAGTTTTGTCTTCAGAACGTAAAATAATGATGAAACCAATGAATTACCCGAAAAATGCCTAAACTTTTTTGCCTTTATAAAAGCGCTTTTCTGTTGCATATACATAAATTATTAATGTACAAACACCAAATTGCCTAATTTTATATTGACAAACACGAAATTAATTGCAATCTTTGGGTTACTTAGTTCTTAATTATTCTTCGTTATTGGTATTAATTAAGATTTTAAGCTTGATAACAGTCGAATCAAATAAAGAGATGTTCCCGGAAGAGAGCATCTCTTTTTTTATGTGGTATATTCGGCGTTTATTCTAATATATTCGTAGCTCAAATCACATCCCCAACCTACAGCCTTAGCATCTCCATCATTCAAATCAAGGGTGATTTTAATAGATGTGGATTTCATCATATTTTTGAGTTGCTTTAAGTTGGCTTCTACGGGCTGACTGAATTTCAATAGCTGGACATTCTTTCCCTTCCCGGTGCCAAAATACAAATCGATACTATCAGCATTTAAAGGAACACCGGAGCGACCAGCCGCAGCTATTATTCTTCCCCAGTTGGGGTCACGACCAAAAATGGCTGTTTTTACCAAAGAAGAATCTGAAATCGTTCGGATAATCTTTCGCGCATCATCAACCGTTTTAGCACCTTTAACAACATACTCAATTAACTTTGATGCACCTTCTCCGTCAGAAACAATTAACTTTGCAAGGTGATGACACAAACTCGATAAATTCTTTTTGAAGATTTTATAGTCCTGGTTTTCAGTTGTGATACGTTCATTACCGGCAAGTCCGTTGGCTAAAATAGCAACCATGTCGTTTGTGGAGGTATCTCCATCAACAGTAATCATATTAAAGGAGTCATCCACTACTTCTTTAAGCGCTTTATCAAGTAGGGAGGGCTCAATATTTGCGTCGGTAACAATAAAGGCAAGCATGGTTCCCATATTCGGGTGAATCATACCCGAACCCTTTGCAACAGCCCCCATATTTACTTTTTTGCCGTTCAACTCAAAACTAACAAATCCTTCTTTTGGAAATGTATCGGTTGTTAGAATGGCAGATGCCAAAAAAGAACCTGCAACTTTACGGTCAGATATTTTTTTAGCATTATCACGAATTCCATCTACTACTTTTTCGGTGGGAAATTCTCTACCAATTACTCCGGTAGAAGCAATAAGCACATATTCTTTCGGGATGTTAAATTCCTTAGCAGCAGCGTCTATCATGGCAAGTGCTCCTAAGCGACCCTGTTCACCCGTGCATGCATTGGCATTTCCGGAGTTGATAACCACAGCCTGTATAATCCCGTCTTTCATCTGTTCGCGACTAACCTTAATGGGTTCGGCAACGATTTCATTTTTGGTGAAAACGGCAGCAGCAGAAGCCGGTTTTCTGGAATAGATTAATCCAAGGTCTCGCCTTTTACTTTTAACCCCGGTATGAGCACCCCAAAACTGAAACCCTTTTACATCTGCAATATTATTCATAGCATAAATTACGGTTTATGGACATACAGCGGGTAAAGTTAACCCTTCTGTTTCTGGGAATCCACAAAGAATATTCATGTTTTGAACTGCCTGTCCTGCAGCACCCTTTACCAGATTATCAATAGCACTTACGGTAATAACCCTGTTTGTTCGCTCATCAAAAGTAACATAAATATCACAATAATTAGTACCACGAACGTACCTTAGCTGAGGTGTATGGTCTCTTAAGCGAATAAACGGTTCATTTTGATAAAACTCAGCGAATATTGATCGAAGTTCTTTTTCATCGATCGGCTTGGTAGCCATACTATATGTGTTTGTTAAAATACCCCTGTTTAAGGGTAACAAATGGGGCGTAAATTGTATGGTTGGACGCTCTCCCAACGAACGCTCCAACGTAATTTCAATTTCCGGCGTATGTCTATGCGTTTTTAACCCATAGGCGCTAAAGTTGTCTGCTACATTAGGATAATGCGTGTTATCCTTTGCCGATGCACCGGCTCCTGTTGTACCCGATTTTGCATCTACCACGATCGTTTTAGTATCTATCAATTGATGTTTGACAAGCGGAGCCAACGGCAATATGGTTGATGTAGGATAACAACCCGGATTGGAAATTAATTTGCCGGATTTAATTTCATTTCTGAATAATTCAGGAAGTCCGTAAACCGCTTCGTTTAATAGATCAGGTTTTACATGCTTTTCTCCATACCAGCATTCATAAACATCGGCATCAGGTAATCGGAAATCACCGGATAAATCAATAACCGGACATGGCAATGGATGATGTTCGGCTATAAACCCCATAGAAACTTTATGTGGCAGCGCAAGAAAAAGCACATCCAAATCGGAAAAATTCAAATCATTAATAGATGTGAAAGACAAATCGAAAAGTCCGGCAAATTGGGGGTGTACGTCCCGCAGATGCTCCCCGGCTCTGCTTTCGGAAGTTAAAGCTGTAAGATTTATTTTCGGATGATTTGCAAATATGCGAATCAATTCCGAACCTGTGTATCCAGTTGCACCTGCAATTCCAACGTTTATCATGATTTAGCCTGTTCTTTTCTTTCTTCGGTTATACTTTCTACTACTGCTTCCGCCACAATTTCTAACTCTTCATAAGTGATATTTAGAGCGGGCACCAAACGCACTACGTTTGATGCTGTAACGTTTGCTATCACACCTTTTTCTAACATGCGCATGGCAACGTTAGAACCGGGGAAATTAAGTTGTACTCCGTTCATCAATCCAACACCTCTCACCTCTTCAATTCCCGGTTCGATGGTCATTTCGGCTTGAATTCTCTCTCTCAGCCATTTCCCTTTTTCTTCGGCCTCTCTGGCAAGGTTTTCTTCTTCAATTACTTTAAGTGTGGCAAGACCTGCAGCGCAAGCAAGCGGATTCCCACCAAAGGTAGTTCCGTGCTTTCCATATTCAATAACATCTGCTACTTTTTCTGTCGCGATAATTGCACCAATCGGGAAACCGCCACCAAGTCCCTTTGCGAGGGTTACGATATCCGGGACAACATCAAACAATTCATAAGCAAAAAAGTTACCGGATCGGGCAATTCCACATTGAATTTCATCAAAAATCAAAAGGGCATCGTATTCGTAACATAATGCCCGAAGCTCATTCATGTAGTCTTTATCAGCAACGTGAATCCCGCCCTCACCCTGCACAGGCTCGATGAATACTGCTACCAAATCGTCGTTTGCGTATTCTTCTACTGCTTTCAAATCGTTAAAAGGTACCTGCACAACACCGGAAAGCATTTCACCGAATCCCTCCTGATATTTTTTTTGTCCCAATGCCAAAGCACCCATACTCCTGCCGTGAAAAGCTCCGTTCATGGTTATCATCGGACCTTTTTTACCTTTTTTCTCAGCAAATCTCCTGGCAATTTTAATGGCGCCTTCAACAGCTTCCGTACCGCTGTTTGCAAAAAATACACGATCGTGATTGCTTAGGTTAATTAACTCACGAGCCAAGTCTACCTGTGGCTTTGTTGTAAAGAAATTAGAAACATGCATTAGCTCAGAAGCCTGTACTTGAATAGCTTCCACCACTTTTGGGTGGCAATGACCAACATTGTTTACGGCAATGCCTGCTAAAGCATCTACATATTCTTTTCCTTTGTCATCCCAAACACGGGAACCATACCCTTTAGTGAGTGTTACAGGATATCTCTTATAGGTTTTAAAATGATACTGAGCGTCTTGTTGCTTTATATCCATATAATTTTTAAAAATTAATGTTTAATCGATAGTAATTTTTGTTCCGGAAACAGGCTTCCCCTGTAGCTGAGCTTTAAGATCTTCGGGCTTGGTACCGTTAAAAATATGAGCCTCTTTCACTCCAGATTCTAAAGCTTTTTGGATGGATTCAAGTTTAGGTAACATACCACCGGAAGCGATAGTTTTCATAAACACTTTTAGCTCACTTAAAGTTGCTGTTGGAATCCGTGAATCCGGATTTTTGATGTCCTTATACAACCCATCAACATCGGTTAAACTTACATACGATTTAACCTTTAAAGCCGCGGCTAATTCACCGGCAAATATATCTGCATTGATGTTGTAGTCATATCCATCCATGCCAATTGCTACAGGAGCAACAACCGGCAGAAAGCTATTTTGTAATAAAATTTCGATTAGCTTGGTATCACATGCCGACACGTTACCTACATACCCGATATCATTTTCGGTTTCATCAACATTATGATATCGTTTTACTGCTTTTGCAATTCCACCATCTTTCCCCGATAGCCCAACAGCCGATACCCCGGCATTGTTCAGTAGCCTTACCAACATCCCGTTGACCTGACCACGTAGTGCCATTTGAACATATTCCATAGTTTCGGATGTTGTTACCCTTTGACCATCAATAAATTCACTTTTAATTCCGGCAAGATTCAACATTTTATTAATGATAGGTCCACCCCCATGAACCAACACAACCGGATTTCCGGAAATGTGTAACTCAGCTATGGCTTCAATCACTTTAATTTGGATTGATTCATCTGTCATGGCATTACCGCCATACTTAATAAGTACTGCTTGTTTTAAAATATCCATCTGTAATTATTTTTGATTGATAATAATTCGCATATCAATCAATATCAACTATTTAAATGAGATTTATAATGATTTAACCCAAAATACGCACTAGCTTTCACTTTGCTGGATCTTATTACTTGTTATTTTATGATTTACGAAAAATATATTATTCAACAAACATGGATATACCAAATGTTTATTAAGTAATAAATTCGCATAATAATGAACCGGTTGAATATTAAGTCTTCGGTTAAATGAATACGTAACTTTATTCATTCAAGATAAATTACATTAATAAGCATTGAAATAAGCTTTATTTGTTCGTATTTAAAGAAAATTTAAATTGATTTATGATCCCATCTGATACCATACGTTCTGAATTTTCTTTTTTGAGTGATGATATTATCTATCTCAACAATGCTGCCATTGGTCCCTTGCCGGATCGAGCAGTTGAAGCGGTAAACAATAGCCTCAAAAACAGAATTACCCACAAAATTGACTCCTTTGATGATGACTTGGAGGCTATTGAAGGAACAAGGCAAAAAATTGCGAACCTTATTAATGCCGAATCCTCGGATTTAATTTGCTATACCGCCAATACCACAGATGCCATTAATATTCTGGCAAACGGTTTCCCGTTCAAAAACCGTGATGAAGTTCTCATTCATCCCGCGGAGTTTCCAACAAATGTCTATCCCTGGTTAAATCAAAAAGACAAAGGGGTTCATGTTAGATTTCTACCCGATGATAGCGGTCGTATTCAGGTTGATACCATAAGACAATACCTGCGTCCGGAAACCGCCGTTCTTGCAATTAGCGCAGTTCAATTTGTTAGTGGATACCGTGCTGATCTAAAGGAAATAACACGAATATGTCATGACAATGGCACAAAAGTTTTTGTTGATGGTATACAGGCACTTGGGCAATTAAAGGTGGATGTTCAGGAATTGGGCATCGATGCTCTATCAACCGGCGGCCACAAATGGATGCTTTCCCCTCAGGGTATTGGTTTCTTATATATGAAACCTGAAACTTTAGCTTCTCTTTCACTTTCTAAGCCGGGTTGGTTATCACCGGAAGAGCCGTGGGATTTCTTTAACTACAAGCAACCTGTTAAATCGTGTGCCCGCAAATTTGAAAGCGGAACTTATAATCTTCCGGCTATATATGGCTTAAGCTCAAGCTTAGACCTTTTTCTACTTTACAAATCTCAAAGTATTGAAGCACATATACTTGAGTTATCACAATTTGTAAAAAAGGAAATGGTAAATGCAGGCTTTACCGTTTATAGTGATGTAAAACCTTTTTATCAAAGTGGTATTTCAACTTTTCTAATGCCTGATACATTTAATTCGTTAGAAAATGATATCACAACAACGGTAAACACTATGGGTCTTCATATTTCGGAAAGAAATGGAAAAATCAGAATATCGCCCCATTGTTATAATACAAAGGATGAGATTAGGAAAGCTGTTGGTATATTACAGGAAATTATTTTGAATTATGCCGTATAAGTACATTTACAGTAAAGTTAAGTTTGTGCTCAATGAAATAAAAGAAGTTGTAGTGCAGACTATTACCGAATGGCTCGATGACAATATGATGTTGCATGCCGCAGGATTGGCATTTTATACTATTTTTAGTATTGCACCATTGCTTTTAATAATCGTTGCCATATCGGGATTTTTCTTTGGTGAGCAAGCAACTGCCGGTCAATTGAGTACATTCCTGGTTGAAAGTGTTGGACCTGAGTTGGCAAAAACTATAGAAGGTTTTGTGGTAAGTGTTTCCGAGGCACGTTCGGGTATTGCTGCAACTCTTATCGGTACCGGAATTCTTTTATTTGCTGCAACTACCGTAATTACCCAACTAAAAGAATCCTTAAACGCCATTTGGAACGTTAAGGCTAAAGATGGTCAAGGTATCAAGATGTTTTTCCTGAACAGACTTTTGTCACTCGTACTTATCATCATTTTTTCACTTACGCTAATCGCAACAATTTTTATTGATGCCTTTTTATCATTAATTGCCCCATATCTGGAAACCATATTACCTGATAATCTCTCATATTGGACGTTAATAAACAACTTAATTTTTCTGGCGGTTGGAACTATATTGTTTTCAATCATTTATAAAATGTTGCCTGATATTAAAGTGAGGTGGTCAGATGTGGTAGTGGGTGCATTTGTAACAGCACTTCTTTTTCTACTGGGACGAAACCTTGTAACATTTTATCTAGGCTCAGCTGCTACCACTTCAACCTACGGTGCAGCAGGTTCTTTTGTAATTTTTTTGATATGGGTTTATTACAACATGATGGTAATTTTTCTCGGCGCTGAATTCACCAATATTTATACCAAGCGGTACGGTTCGAAAATAAAACCCGGTAAATTTGTGAGGTGGCGTCAGGAATCTCCTTCGCTTGATTCTTCTAAGTAGGTGGTGTAAAGCGGAAATCCGAAAAGCAGGGATTTAAGCAGGATTTCGAGATCTTTCCAAATAGTGTATGTTTGCAAATAATGCATTTCATATCGCTGTTTTTCTTCTTCCCGAAAAAGTTTTTGCTCGTTGATTTGTCTTAATCCTGTCAACCCTGGTTTATAAAAAACAAACCTACCCTGCCTTGATGGAATGATAGGAGAACCTACTAAGCTAAACTCACCTATCAAAATATGAAATAGAAAACTGTAGAAATTTTCTATCTTGCATTTCTCAAGTGGATAAGATACTTCATGCTTAATAGTCGTAGATGAATCTACGTAAACAGGTATCGTTCTTTTTTTCTTTTTCCCTGTAAAAATCTTTTTAAAGAAAACCGGGATGGATAAAAGGATGATGAGAAAAAGCGACCCGAAAAAATCTAAGTTTCGTTTTAAAAATTTGTTCCATGCAGTTTGAGTGGGTAATTCCAGATCAACTACCGGTATGTCATCAAAATATTCAACATTCGACTTTCCGATGATATAATCCATAGAACCGGGTACTACTTTGCAAACCACATCCTGATCTCTAAGCGTTGTGAGTGTTTTTAGAACCTCGTCATGACTAATTGAATTCAGCAAAAATATGATTTGATCAACGCCTTGATTTTGAACAATTTCCGAAATTTGACTAACATGGCCTAAAACGGGTACCCGCTCAACATCTTCCTGAGAAGTTTCGGAGCTTGCAGTCAAGATGCCCTTAATTTCGTAATTCCACTCAACTTCACTTCTTATTTTTCTAATTACATCGGCTGTGGTTTCACCATATCCAACAACCAAAATTTTTAAACTTGCTAAACGGTCTTTAGCTTCGGCTTTTTTACCTTTTAAAGAGATATAGGTAAACCTATATAGTGGTAAAACCAATGACAAACTAACAGCACCGGCAAGTAATACAAGTCTCGAAAATGCGAAATCGCGAAGGAAGAATGTAATACTTACGACAGCAATAAACGTAAAAAAGAGTGTTTTGAGAAGTGCGCTTATAGAATTCAGATTTTTGCTATAGAGTGCATAATACTTACCATAAAGCAGGAAAAAAGCTGTCAATAAAAAATTGACCATAAAGAATGGTATGTTATAATTAACGGGTAATTCCGATATAGGAATTTGGAACCGTATCAAAAACATTATAACGATGATAATGTTAATGGTGAGTACATCAACTAACGGGCGCAGCGTTTTTTGGAAAAGCGTTAAAAAATAGGAAACAGCCGATTTTAAAAAGATGCCGGTAATTATAATGACCCGAAAGAAAAACGTATAGCCATAATTGTAATGCTTATCGAAAAACTGGTATAGTGCTTTATTAAATGTGGTTATGTATCGAAGATTATCTTTCTTTGTACTCTCTCCTTTGTAATGAATGATACTTGTTTGGGGCAAGTACATAATCTTGTACTCTTTAAGTCGGGTTCGGTAGCACAGGTCAATATCTTCCCCGTACATAAAGAAGCGCTCATCAAATCCATCAAGCTCTTTTAAAAGGGACGTTTTGTAAAACATTAATGACCCGGAAAGCACCTCAATTTCTGCAGGCTTATCTTCATCCAGCCACCCCATGTAATAAGAACCGAATTTTTTATTCTTCGGAAAGAAAGTGGTGAGTCCTAATACTTTGTAAAGAGCCGTTAGAGGTGTTGGTGTAGATCGTTTAGACTCGGGAGCGAAGGTACCATCAGGATTTAGGATTTTGCAACCGCAAGCACCACATTCCGGATTTTTGTTCATGTAATCAAACAAAGTAGTAAGCGTATTTTCACTTATCAGTACATCCGGGTTTATTAAGAGCGTGTACTTCCCTTTTGCCTGCCTAATTGCTTGATTGTTTGCTCTGCCAAAACCAACATTTTCTTTGTTAACGATGTATATAGGGTTTGGAAAGCGTTCTTTTAAGAAAGGAATGGATCCATCTGTTGAGTTATTATCAACAACAAATATTTCGAGGTTCAACCCATGCCGTGCGCGCTCAATGGAATGCAGTAAATTCGCCAAATATTCTTTAACGTTGTAGTTTACTACAACAATTGAAATGTCAATATCTGTTGATTTTACTTCTTGCACGAACTGATTATAAGTGGTTTTTAGCACTTGTGAAAATACTAAATCCCATATTCAATGAATAAGCCAAATAAAAAGATTTGTGGGTGGGGTTTGATAACTAAAGCAGGGATATTAATTAGTTATTTCTAATCCTCGAGGTCTAAAATTATTTTGATATTTTCTTTAACTCGCTCTATTAATACTTCTGGTATATCACCAATTTTCTTAAGTAACCGTTTATTATCTATAGCTCTTAGTTGGTCAATCATTACATCAGAGTCTTGGTTAACTTTTGCTACTCCTTTTTTTAAATGAACCCTCAAGATCCGACTCTCATGCTTAACGTTGGTAGTAATAGGACAAATTAAGGTTGAAGGGTGGACTTTGTTAAGAAAATCTGATTGTACAACTAAGACAGGCCTTGTTTTACCTGCTTCAGTTCCATAAGATGGATTAAGGTCGGCAAGCCAAACTTCGTACTTTTTAGCTTTCATATTCATCTAACATTTCAAACTCATTGAGTACTTTCATAGATTCATCCCGTACAAGTTTGGACTCTAATGCTAGCTGCTTAGAGATTATTTTTCTTCTTTGTATTCTATTATAATGCTGAATAGCTTCGTTAATGTAACGATTTCTTGGTTTCTTGATTTTTTCAAGTAACTCCTCAGTTTCTTGATAGACTGTATCGTCTAATTTTAAAGACAATGTTTTCATATAGAATCTTTTAGTGTTTACTAAAAGTATATACTAAAAAGATACAATCAAAATTATTTCTTTATGGATACTGTACTTAATTTACCCTTTCACCCCAACATGCATGAGTGCATCGCCGGCATTTATTACCGGTGTTTGATTAAGACCAATTACATAGCCGGAGTGCTTGGCTTTAACTTTGAATTCAGATTCACCATAAGGATCGGTAATAGTACCAATAACCTGATTCCGCTTAATAAAATCACCCGGATTAATGAAGTAATGAAATATTCCCGAATATCTTGCGCGTAGCCATGCACTCTCGTCAAGACGTATGCGCTCATGATAAACCTGTGGTGCTTGTTCAATCATGCCCAACTTTTGCATTACACGTAGCGCGCCATCAATTCCTTCCTGAATAGCATCCTTATCAAAACGTTGGGACTCTCCCCCTTCATAAACTATAATAGACTTACCTTTTGATGCAGCAGCTTTACGAAATGATTTATCAATTAAAGGTGAATTTAATGTAAAGGGTGCTGCAAAAGCATCAGCTAAAAACTCGTTATCCTTATTGTCAAAAACCATTCGAATCTGTGGATAATTTGTAATATTTGCGCCTCCTGTATGAAAATCAATCCCATAATCAATCTGAGGAATAATATCTTTCATTAAAACATGAGCTACTCTTCTTGCAAGTGAGCCTGTATTTGAACCCGGAAAACTTCGATTCAAATCTTTGCCGTCGGGTAGATAACGGGCGTTTTGAAGGAATCCATAAATATTCACTATGGGGATTGCAACAATTGTACCTGCAACAGGATGAAGCAGCTTATCTTGAATCATTGTACGCAGAATTTCAATTCCATTTAGCTCGTCTCCATGTAATCCTGCAGTTAGTAACAAAACCGGACCGGGGTTTAAACCCCTACGCACCAGCACAGGCAAATCGATATTTGTATGCGTTGGAAGTCGGGCAATTTGTAAATCTATCCTTAATTCCTGACCGGGAGCTACCGTTGTTCCATTAAATTTAATTGATCGGGCCATTATCAAATACCAATTTTATCTTTGGTTGCTTTTTTGGGAGTAGATTTAATCGTTACTTCATGTTTTTTTTCTAAATAGGCAATTATTTTATCTGCAATATCAATTCCGGTCGAGGTTTCTATACCTTGTAGTCCTGGAGAGGAGTTAACTTCCATAACCAATGGGCCGCGATTGCTTTGTAACATATCAACACCTGCTATACCAAGCCCGAGCGATTTCGCAGCTTTCACTGCTGTAGATTTTTCAGCTCTTGATAGTTTAACCGGTTCTGCTGTACCACCTCTGTGAAGATTCGAACGGAAGTCACCTTCTTGCCCGGTGCGTTTCATTGCTCCCACAACCTTGCCGTCAATTACAAATGCACGTATATCAGTTCCTTTGGATTCTTTTATAAATTCCTGAACCAAAATATTCACTTTTAATCCGTAGAAAGCATCAAGTACAGATTCTGCCGCTTTTTTAGTTTCAGCTAAAACCACACCTATACCCTGAGTACCTTCCAAAAGTTTAATAACCAAAGGTGTACCACCAACCATTTTTATCAAATCGTCTTTGTCTTTGGGTTGGCGTGCAAAACCGGTAATGGGCATACCAACCCCTTCACGCGCAAGAAGTTGCATACTCCTAAGTTTATCGCGTGACCGCACAATAGCTTGTGACTCAACAGCTGAAATAATTCCCATCATTTCGAATTGGCGTACAATAGCACAGCCGTAAAAGGTTACAGAAGCCCCAATACGTGGAATTACTGCATCAATATCAACAAGCTTTTCACTATTGTAATGTATTTCGGGCTTTGATTGCTCAATGGATACATAACATTTCGTATGATCAATTACCCTCATTTCATGACCACGCTTTTCACCGGCTTCAACCAGTCGCCTTGTTGAATACAAGTTTTTATTTCGTGATAATACAACAATGTGCATGGTTACCTTTCTAAATTAGATATATTAAATTTTGATACATCAACAATGAATTTTCCTGATATGGCTTTTCTGCCCAATAAAACCGGATATACCATATTTGTACGGTCAGCCAAAGAGAATTCGGCCATATATTTCTTGCCATATAGAACCATAGTCGTTTTTATAATGACTCGCTTTTGAGTATGGCCGGAACTGGATTTTATTTTTTTTATACGAACTACCGGTAATTCAAACTCTTTATGATTGTATTGCGGATGACCCGGATCTAACAACTTAAACCGCACCATTTCTTTGCCGTCAGATTCAAAAAGCTCTACATCGTGGCAATGCAAAGCCGAGGTATATGCGCCTGTATCCACTTTCGCATCAACATTTTGCAAATCTAAATCCGGCAGGCTTATTTCCTCTCGTCGTCCAATTACTTTTTTAGTTTTCAATCAATTCAATTCAGTGAATAATTCATGCAAAAGATAATCACCAAACACCCCCTAAACAACAATATTATAATTGTTAAAAAATCGATTTACTATACCCCAAGAACACAAAAGTTCTTAAGCCTAATTATTCGTATATTTATTGATTAAACTAATTAATCCCCACAAATCCAGATATATTTTAAACGTGGAATCCAAAAAATTCTTTATCGAAACCTACGGATGTCAAATGAACTTTGCCGATACCGAAATCGTGCAATCTATTATGACCGAAAGAGGTATGAAACCGGCTGATGACGCAGAAGCAGCAGATATCATTTTTATTAACACTTGCTCCATTCGCGATAATGCTGAACGTAAGGTTTGGGATAGGTTAAAATATTTTAAATCCCTAAAAACCAAGAAGCATCAAGATAAGGTTGTTGGTGTTTTGGGGTGCATGGCAGAGCGTATTCGGGAGAAATTTCTTGAAGAAAAAAAGCTGGTTGATTTAGTCGTAGGTCCTGATGCCTACCGTGATATCCCACGTTTGCTTGCCGAAGTTGAAGACGGTAGAAAAGCCGTTAATGTGTTACTATCTCTGGAGGAGACCTACGCGGATATCACCCCTGTTCGGGTTACCGGAAACGGAGTTACTTCTTTTGTTTCTATTATGAGGGGTTGCGATAATATGTGTTCATTCTGCGTTGTGCCATTTACACGCGGTCGTGAAAGAAGTCGCTCAGCCGACAGCATCATTCAGGAAATTCAACAACTAAGTGACAACGGTTACAAAGAAGTGACTGTACTAGGACAAAACGTAAACTCTTACAAAGCCGATGGTGTTAGTTTCGCTGATTTGATGTACCGCGCCAGCATGGTTAATCCGGAAATGCGCGTTCGTTTCTCAACATCTCACCCAAAGGATTTTCCGGACGAACTTCTACATGTAATCAATGAGCGTCCAAATATTTGTAATTACATCCATATTCCTGCTCAAAGCGGTAGCAGTGAAGTGTTAAAAAGGATGCGTCGCCCTTACACACGGGAAGAATATTTAGAATTGATTGATCATATGACGAATCTGATTCCGGGTGTGTCCCTCTCAACCGATATTATCACAGGTTTTTGTGGAGAAACGGAAAAACAACATCTGGAAACCATGTCACTTATGGCGCAGGTTCGTTACGACTTAGCGTATATGTTTGCCTATTCCGAGCGAGAGCGAACATTGGCACATCGCAAGTACGAAGATGATATCCCTGAAGAGATTAAAAAGCGTCGACTATCCGAAATCATCGATCAACAGATGAACATTCAAGAGGAAAACAATCTTAAGGAAGTTGGAAAACGTCATTTGGTTTTGGTTGAAAACACCAGTAAGCGTAATGAGAACCAGTTATCCGGTAGAACCGATACGAATAAAATGGTTGTTTTTGATCGTTTGGATTTTGTTCGTGGTGATTATGTGGAAGTTGAAATAACAGGAAGTACTTCTGCTACGTTATTTGCAAAACCTATTCGAAAGAGTTCTATTCAAGAATTTTACGCTGCTGAGACTACAGCTTTACCAACTGTCTGATATCTTAATATTGGAGAAATAAGTATGGCTGATGTAAAAAAACAAATTCAGGAAAAATTTGGGTTGATAGGTGAATCCGAGGCCCTAAAAAAAGTTCTGGATAAAGCTGCCCAAGTTGCGCCAACAAAAATCAACGTTTTGCTTAGGGGTGAAAGCGGTGTTGGTAAAGACGTTATGGCTCGGGTTATTCACGGGCTGAGTGATCGTAAAGATCAAAAAATCGTTATTGTAAACTGCGGAGCGATACCTGAAGGTATAATTGAAAGCGAATTGTTTGGTCACGAACGGGGATCGTTTACCGGAGCCGAAGATACGCGTCAGGGTTACTTCGAAATGGCCGATGGCGGTACAATTTTTCTTGATGAGATTGGTGATACACCCAAAAATGTTCAGGTTAAACTTCTTCGAATTCTCGAAAACGGCGAATATTATCGTGTGGGCTCAAGTCAGGTTCGAAAGACCGATGTCCGTATCATAACGGCAACAAATCGAGACCTTTGGAAAGATGTAGAAAACGGAAACTTCCGCGAAGATTTATACTACCGCCTCGATACCGTTACCATTCACTTACCCCCTCTCCGTGAACGTCAGGATGACATCATCCCTATATTTCATTCCTTTGTTAAGGAATATGCTCAAAAATACGATTCCATTTTTCAAGGGTTTTCTGATGAAGCCAGAAAACTACTGATTTCCTACAGATGGCCCGGTAACATTCGTGAACTCAGAAACGTGGCTGAGCAGTTGGTCGTTTTAGAAAAATCGCAATATATCACACCGGAAATTCTCCAAAAATATCTGCGCGGACGCCAACGAGAAGGCAAAGCCGACAACCTCCCCATTCCATCCTTCTACAAAAAGTACGATACAGAGCACGACTCCGACCATGAACGCCAATTAATGTATCGTGCGCTTATTGAACTGCGAACTGAAATTGCCGAGATGAAAAAAATGCTCGGAACTCTGGTTTACTCCAACATTAAAACTGAGGGTTCTGGCGAAGTAAAACCATACAAGCTTCTTGGCACCGGTAGTGTTGATATTGATGACCTAAACATTGGTAAAGAAATATCATTGGGAATAAGCCGTCCCGATGGATTTGAGTCTCAGGATGCTCACCATGAAGACATACACGATGATGAAGCACCGGATAATGACATATTCTCTGATCCTAAAAGAATTCCTTCTGTTGAAGAAGCCGAAAAATATCTGATTAAAAAAGCATTGGATAAATTTGAAGGAAATCGTCGTAAAGCAGCCGAAACATTGGGCATGAGCGAACGAACACTTTATCGTAAACTTGATCAGTACGAATTGATTTAAAAATGAAACTCGCTCGCAACATAGCTTTACTTATTTTTGCTACAATTTTGTTAAGTGGGTGCCTGCGCTACAGTTTTACGGGTGTATCAATCCCATCGGACGTAAGCACAGTATACATCCCTTTCTTCCCTGACAACTCTTCAAGCGGGCTTTCATTTTTAACTGATGATTTAAACGAAGCCCTTGTTAACCGTTTCGTAAATCAAAGTCGTTTGCGTTTAGTAAGCAATGAAAATGATGCCGATATTATTTTGGACGGAGTAATCATGAGCTACCAAAACAGGCCGTTTAGTGTTGCAGGTGATGAACGTGCAAACCTTAACCGGGTTGATATTAATGTAAGAGCATCATTCAAATACCGAACTGAAAACGAGCCCGAGTGGGACAAAAACTTTAATGGTGTTTTTGAATTTGACCCCAATGAAGACCCGATTGATGGCGAGCGTCAGGCTGTAAATGAGGCCATGCAGCGAATAGCCCAAAATATGTTTAATGACGCCTTAGGAAATTGGTGAAACAGTCATCAGAAACTGCGGATATAACCCATCTACCAAATTGTTTGCATCAATTTCTACCGAATTTACAAATGGTTCAATTTGTCGAACATCAAAACCGGATTTCTTGATATTAAAAGTTAAATCCCCCGCAAAAAAACCGGATTGCAACCAGGTAGACGGCATATTATGACTGGAGGATATTAGAATTTTTTTCTCACTATCACTTATGTCATTTGTTTTATTCAACTCCTCGGCTATTAGCATTCTTCTATTGCTGATATCGTTTAATAAACAGGAGAATCTAACCGTTTTACTTTTTTCTACCCCATTTGAAGAAGCACTCTCAAAAAACCATGGTACTGTATATTTATCCTTAGAGATATATATGAATGCAACAAGATCAGGTTCGTCAAACCTAGGAAATGTTCTCAGGTTCGTTTTATAACCACATGAATGGATTGCAGACCTAAGGAGTGATATCATCAATCCAGCTGAAAAATAAGCATCAAATTCTCGGTTGAACTCATCGGGCAGGTATGTTTCTTTCTTAAATAATACTTCCAAAACATCGCCACGGAAATGAATCTGGCAATGGGGTTCAATACCCAACTCTACCATCTTTTTTTGAACAAAAGAGGTTAATGCTTTCATTTTCTGCGAAAATGATTCACCGTTCAATGTCAACTTTTTAAATAATCTTTGAGATAAAACATCCATGACACACCTAATCAATTCGAGCTTGCCCTGCAGATCTTTGTTCTGCTGTTAGAGAGAAAAAAAACCTCCAATTCATCATGGGCTCTAATCAAGCCAAACATAGCACTTGGAGGTTCTATCCCGAAATCTGTCATTTTTATTTTTTTGGAGCCTTTTAGAGTAAATCGATTTAACTCGCAAGGCTCAACATCAACCATTACATTTATATCTTTACTTACGCCTGCTACAGTTAACACACCTTTTACGTCCAGCTGGAATGGTGCACATTCAGGATCAAGATTGGTAACAAGTCGAGCTGACTTGTAACTGAATTCTATGGATGGATAAATCTCTGCTCTAAGTGCGCGATAAAAGTCACGATTCATTTGGCGTCTGCCGCAATCAAAATCAAAAACCGGAATCTTTATCCTAACTTCACCATTGTTGTTATTTGTCAGTTCAGACGGATCAGTAACATTGGTACTTTCTATGGTGGCATACCCAACAACCTCCAAAGCTTTACAATAAATATCGGCCACAGTGGAGGAACCTTCAATCCAAATCAAGCTCTCCTCTTCAATCAAAACAATTTCATTTTGAGCCTGTATTTGTACAAAAGCAATACCAAATAAAATCGGAAAGATTATTATCGCTTTTGGGATGAAGGTTTTCATAGTTAGGCCTACGTTTTGTTTTTGATATGCATATTGCCAAACACTTTAGAATTAATTAGCTGTTAACACTAATCTATATTCGATTTCAAGGTCTTCACTTGCACGAATTGTACCTAACATAGCCGATGGACGGTCGATGTTAAAATCGCTGAATCCCATTTGTTGAGTACCCGAAAATACAATATCGCCATTTTCCATTAACTCACCTACTAGGGTTAAAGTTACGTCTCTGCTCACACCTGCTGCAGTTATAGTACCTGTAGTTTCAATTTCAAAACGCGCACCTTCTGATGTAGTATTTGGTGTTAAAACCGCATCATTAAGCGTGAAAGTGATTTCGGGGTGTTGTCCTTCTTTCAGGTAATTATGGATATTTCGAGTCATTCTATTACCTGCATCTGAATCGATATCTTTAACCGGAATAGAAAAATTTTGGAGAGTAAAAATACCGTTTCTTGACTCATCAAGATTTTTAAGAGTTTCAAAATCAACAGTAAAAGATGCGAGAATAGTATTTACATCAGCATCCCAACTACCTACGGTTGAACCGCCATTTATGGTCATAGTGCTTTGAGCATTGTCTAATGTATATGTTACGGTTACAGGAGGTTCAGTTGCAGTTACAAGTGCAATTGCCGGTATAATTAAAAGCGCGATTAGTGATTTCAGGATTTTCATAGTCTTATCTATTTTAAGAAAACACCCGCCACTTGGTGACGGGTGCTAAGGGTTGTTCTTTATTAGAAACTGATTACAGCTTCTAGCATAAATCCGCTGAATTCAGCATCATTAAATATTGAGTTTGCATTGAAGCCGCTATATGTTTGATTCACATATTCAACTTTTGCAAGTACGTTTTTGGTTAGGAACCATCCGCCACCAATGTTCAATCTTGTAATATCAATGTCATCACCTTGGTTGGTTTCACCGGTTACATGGTTAATTCTGGAACCTACATAGAAACGCTCGTCATTGCCAAAACGATACAGTAACTCTCCACCAAACTGCTGTACAGTTCTTCTATCATTTTCAGCTTGTGCTTTACCTGAAGCATTTTCATACAATCCAAAGAATTCGATACCACGATACTTAATAAACGGGTTGATCATAAATGCTGTAAGTTCGTTAGAAAATGCAGGATCAAATCTTGGTGTTCTGAACTCACCGGGATTTTCTGTAAGAATATTATAATAACGAGCACCAGCACGATCACCGGCATATAAGTATGTACGGTTTGATTGGCCGGTATGGTAAACAGAACCGGTTAATCGAACTCTCAGGTCTTCATCAATCTGACGATCGAAACCGATCTTACCAACAAGAGACACATGCGTTTCTAATTGATCTTCCGCAACTAACCTAACTGATTGATTTAACTTACCATTTGTAATACCAATCATACCAATGAAGCCATTTCTCTGATAATAAATTTCACCACCAACCTCTGTAGTGAATGCATCCATTATATAGTTACCAACAAATGGGTTGAAAATAGTTTGGGCATTATCACTTCTTCTGAAATGAGCATCACCGTAGTTGATTTCCATATGGCCCACTTTAATTGTAACATAATCCATTATGTCAGATAAAAAGTCTTCCTGAATGAAATCTAAGCGATCTACCTGCATGTAACCACCTTTAACATAAGGTTGAGCATGGTGGCGGGAAGATAGATAAGTTCTCAAATGCATACGTAAACCTCTGTGTAACTGAACATCTATATCAAGGTTTGATGTTGCAAGGTTGAAATTCGGGCCAATATCAAAAATTGGAACACCACCATTGCTGTGGTCTAATGCCTGGAATTGCAGGGTGTTAGATCCACCTATACGAACATTTACTCCATCAAATTCAACATCGGTTGATTTTGGCGTTTCAAAAACGTTGATACCTGTTTTATCCGGAGCTCTAAAGTATTGTAAATCTCTTGCGAATTGAGCTTCTGCACTGATAGTTACAAGAGCTATCGAAAAGATGAGAAGCGATATTTTAATGATTATATTTTTCATGATATTTGTTATTTGATTAGAAATAAATTGAAATAAAAAAACTCTTGTTAATTGAGCTTTTAACACTACTGCCAGTTAACAATCATAATATCATAACTTTATTAGATTATTAATGTAGGCTTTAGTCTGTTTGATTTGTAGGGGCATTTTGACAGACTTTGTAGGGGTTTTCCTTACATGAAATACGAATGGTTGTATATGATAAAAACCTAAGTAGTCTAAATAAATCAAGCTGTTATAAAACCTTCTAACTCGCAAAAACTTAGCTACCATCCCCCGAATTGGCTACGCCAATTCGTACCCTCCCGGTAAACCGGGGTAGGCACTTCAAAGGGGGATATTCTTACATTCAATAATAATAATTACATACGAGTATTTCTTGGATGTTTTTTTAAAACTCAAAAGCTTGAACTATTTCATAGACATTAAAATCCCCCTTTGTAAGGGGGAAGAGAGCGGCGCAGCCGCTCGAGGGGGATGGCACGGAAGGTTGTTTCTGGGAAAGTGACTGAATTCACTTGGAAAGTTTTAAGACCCAACTTTCGATCTCACTTTCAACATTGTCAATGTCATTAAGTACTTCCTCATCAGAAAACCTTATAACAGTATAACCTGCTTGCTCTAATTGGTCTTGTCGATCTAAATCTTTTTGGTAGACTTTGTCAAACCCATGTGTATACCCATCTACTTCAATGATAAGCATTAGCTCTTTGCACATAAAATCAGCTATATAATTTAATACCGGACGCTGCCTTAAAAACTGGTATCCATGCATTCTTCTGGCTCTTAGCACTTCCGACCATAGCTTGACCTCTGCTAATGTTGCGTTATTCCGCAATTCTTTAGCATATGATTTTAGGTCTTTGTTGTAGTGGCTATTCTTCTTTGGTTTCATCGGGTAATGTATTAGTTGGTTTCGGGTAATTTATAGCAATTTTTAGACTTAATTGACCTTAAAACCTTTGACCATCCCCCTGGATTGGCTGCGCCAATCCTTTCCCCCTTACAAGGGGGGATGCTTTTATGTTATAAAATAATATATACTTATGTGACTTATAGTAACTTTTTTTTAAAACCAGAACCCTTAATTAATTATGCACCTATAAATCCCCCTTTGTAAGGAAGCGGAGAGCGGCGCAGCCGATCGAGGGGGATGGCACGGACGGTTGATTTTGGCAGAATGAATGAATTCAATTGGAAAGTTTCACTACTAAACTTTCAATTTTACGCTCTGTGTTATCTATATAGGTCAGTACTTCTTCGTCTAAAAACACTAGTAGTCCTTTATACTAAATGTGTTTTTGGAAATTTAACGACTTATGAAGCCTCAAAACCTCTAGCACCATCCCCCAAATCAGCTCCGCTGATTTCTCCCTCCCGGTAAACCGGGACTTCGCTCTTCAAAAGGGGATGTGTTTACGTTAATAAATAATAATTACTTATAAATACAAAAATGACCTTATTGTAGTTGCAATTCATGAATTGCAACTACAATAAAAGTCTCAAAATGAATCCCAAATTACTATAACTCCTCTACCCATTGGATTGCGAGGCGGGTAATTTCGTGACTACTGTCCAATCCCATTTTTTCTTTGATTCTGCTTTTGTAGGTTTCTATGGTTTTTACGGATACGTGCATTCTTTCGGCAATATCACGGGTTGATACGCCCCTTCCCACGTGTTCAAAAACTTCCAATTCTCTATCGCTAAGAACTTCGAGCGGACTTGCATCTATAGGCTTGGTATTGTTCATCATATTTTGAAGCATACGAGTACTTACTGCCTCACTAACATACATTCCCCCATTGAATATCTTGTGCAATCCTTTAACAAGCACCTCTCCTGCTTCCTGTTTCATAATGTAACCGTTTGCACCTGCTCGTATTGCGCGTTCTGCATATAGCTCTTCATCATGTCGGGAAACGATCAATATTTTAAGATCAGGCAATAATCCTCTCAAACGCTTCACTAGTTCTATGCCATTCATTCCTGGCAAGGATACATCTACTACAGCGGCATCGGGATTAATTTCACTAATTCTCTTTAGCGCTTCTTCGGCATCAGATAATTGCTCACACACTTCAAAACTGGCTTCTTCCTCAAGCGTTAATGCTATACCTTTTCGAATTAAGGGATGATCATCAACTAATAGTATCCTTTTTCTCATAAAAACCCTGCATTTTTAGGGATGAGACAGGTTACTATAGCACCCGAATCTTTCCCATTTATAAAATCAATTCTTGCCCCAATTAATTGCGCACGAAACTCCATTATTCGAACTCCAAGCCCGTTATGAGATCGCCAATTGCCTACAAAACCAATTCCATTGTCAATAATTTGAACGCGTATAAACTTATTCAACTCAATAATATTAACAAGTACTTTTGTAGATTGCCCATGTTTAACCGCATTATTGATACCTTCCTGAATAATTCTGTACAAATGTTCTGCCGATGAATGATCTACCAAATTAATCTCGGCACTTGCTTTAAACTCGCAGTCAACCCTGAACAATTTTCGTGACTGACGGATTAACTCTTCAATAGCTGCATTAAAACCACCTCTATCCAAATCTATCTTGATGAGTCCGCGGGCAAGGCCTCTTGAATATTCATCAGCTTCTTTAATTAACGATTAGATCTCTTCTACCTCGGTTGCGAGGGTATGACTTTCACCACGAAGTTTATTTTCAATTCGTTTTGTGAGCATACCAATTCCGCTAAGCATTTGTCCCAGGCCATCATGTAAATCCTGACCAATTCTGTGGCGCTCATGTTCACTTATACGCATCACTTCTTGTTCAAGCTTTCTCTGCTCACTAATATCCCGAACAATTCCGGTAAACATTTTTTTTCCATCAACAACAAACTCACTAACGGCGAGATACATAGGAAAAACACTGCCATTCTTTCTTTTGCCGGACACTTCTCTGCCTATACCAATAATTTGGCGTTCCCCCGTGTTTTGATACCTTCTAATATATTCATCATGCTCTTCGGCATAGGGTTGAGGCATTAATATTTGAATATTTTTCCCTAAAACTTCCATCTCTTTATAACCAAAAAGCATTTCTGCCGCTCTATTAAATGAATCTATTGCCCCCCTTTCATCGATAGAAATAATGGCATCTACAGTAGTATTTAAAATGGTACCGGCACGCTTCTCACTTTCGTGAAGCGCTCTTGTGGTTTTCTCTCTGGTATAAGTTGTTGACAAAATATCGGAGCAGATTCTTAAAACAACTTTGTCAACTGATATGTCTGCTGCTTCAGCAATGTATTCCAACCTTAAAACGCCAATTGTTTCTGTTGGTGAGTAAATTGGAGCACATAAATAGTTTGGCTTGCCCGGCTCAAATTCTTTGCAATTTACAATGGTATCACCACATTCAATACATTCCTCGTACTCATTTTGATTTTGAACCCGTTGATTTATGTTATTCTCAACGAGTCCTTCTTTAGTTATTCTTTGAACAAGAATTAACTCATGCTCTTCATTATAATTAAGCAAAGAAACCGACTCGGCTTGGTAAAATTTTTGGAGTTCAGAAAGGAGCTTTTGTGTTATTTCGCTCTCAGCAGTAATATTTAATGCTATTTGTGTGATACCGTGAATTAACTCCAAACGTTTGAGCACATTCTCCGTCTGTGTTCCACTTTGTTTTCTGTTAAACCTCACTAATACGGACTCAACAAAGCTAACAAGCTCAGTTGTATTTGACAGGTCAAGTGTATAAAAAGTGGAAGTATCATTTTGTAATACATTTTTTTGAGGCGAATTAACCCAGTGAATCACACCGTTGCTACCAACTTTTAATGATAACACTCTGGCTTCCTGTTCGGAACAACCAAAAGCAACAATGCACTTTGTCTCTGAACCTGATATGGTATTAAAATCTTTTACATCATCAACAAAAGTCAGTTCAGATAAAGTATATCTCTTTTCTTGTTTAACAGTCTTTTTTAAATTCTCGGGTGCTTTAAAAGCAATAAATTTCATAAAATTGTTTATTCAACACATCAATTTGAATATTTTGCTTAGAATTTAACGCATATCACTGAAAACAAAAAAAGGTTGTAGGTTAAAATTTGGAAATGCTAAATTGATATTGACATTTTTAATTACATATCCATGAAAAACCCATCTAAAAACATAAGTAAATCGGATGTGCTGTATGCACTTTTACTATTTGTAATAGTAGTTATAATGGCTATTTGGGTCGGACAACAGGCTGCCGATGGTAATATTACCATTTTACTGGTTTTTATAGCCGCCACGATTACTGCTCTGACTACCGGGTTCGGCGCTTTTCCTTTTATTTTTTTCAAGAACATCAATAAAAACTGGCTTGTATATGGCAATGCCCTTGCTGCCGGGCTGATGCTTGGCGCAAGTATAGGGCTGGTTTATGAAGGATTTGGAATTGCTGATGTTTCCATGCCCGGCACTCGAACCATTATCGGTTTATTACTCGGAGTCATATTGGTTATTCTTGCTCACAAAGCTTTGGACAGTCGTAAAGACGAGTTTTCTATTGGAAAAATTAAAGGTGCAAATGCCATTAAAATGCTGATGATTGTGGGTATTATGACCGTTCACTCTTTTGCTGAGGGAATAGGCGTTGGTGTTGCCTATGGCGATAGTACAACTTTTGGTGTTTTCATAAGCGTGGCTATTGCCATACATAATATTCCGGAAGGACTGGCTATTAGTTTAATTCTAATACCAAGGGGAAGCAGCATTAAAGAAGCTGCGGGTTGGAGCATTTTCAGCAGTTTACCCCAACCACTTATGGCTGTTCCCGCCTTTATGTTCGTTCTCACGTTCAAACCATTTTTACCAATCGGTTTAGGACTTGCCGCCGGAGCCATGTTTTGGATGGTTTTCAAAGAATTGTTACCAGAAGCATTAGCCGAAATTCCAACATCAAGAGCCTGGGCTATGATGATTCTTACCGGTCTTGGAATGATTCTTTTCCAGCTTTTAATTCATTAAAATCACTTTTAATAAAAATCACCATCTTAAACAAAATGATTACCATTCCTACTCTTCTTCTTGATGAAAAGCGCTGCAAAGCGAATATTCTTACAATGGCAGATAAGGCAAAGCGATTAGGACTTGATTTCCGTCCGCATTTTAAAACCCATCAATCTCTTGAAATAGGCCGATGGTTCAAAGAAGTTGGAGTTGATAAAATCGCGGTATCATCCTTTGATATGGCCATGTATTTTTCTAAAGAGTGGGATGACATCACCGTAGCCTTCCCTGTTAACATTTTGGAAATAGACAAGATCAACGACCTTGCAAAACGAGTAATATTGAATCTTTTGGTTGAATCGAAAGATTCAATAGAGTTTTTAGGTAAGAATGTTGAAGGTGAAGTTTCTCTCTTTATTAAGATTGATGTAGGCACTAACCGAACCGGAGTTCAACCTGATAATCATGATGAAATTTTTTCATTAATTGAATTGATTCAAGGTTTTGACAACCTCCGTTTTAAGGGGTTTCTAGCGCATACCGGCCACACCTATCAATGCGATGGAGAATCAGAAATTAATGCAGTTCATAATAAAGCAATTTCTATATTAAGTACTTTAAAGCATTGCATATCAGACAAATACAATAATTTTATAATCTCGCTTGGTGATACCCCTGCATGCAGTGTTTCAGAAAATTTTGAAGGAATTGACGAGATTCGTCCGGGTAATTTTGTGTTTTTTGATGTGAACCAATCCTACATAGGCTCTTGCCATACGAATCAGGTTGCCGTAGCGATGGCTTGTCCGATTGTTTCGGTTCATCCCGACAGAAACGAGATAACAGTTTATGGCGGTGGTATTCATTTCTCAAAAGACCGACAGGATACACCTGAATATGGCACCGTTTATGGACTGGGAGTAGAAATGGACGGTGAAACATGGAGAGATGTAATTGAAGGAATGTACGTGCGGAAACTATCACAAGAACACGGGGTGATTAAAGTCCCGGCTGAAATGGCGGCTCAACTCAAACCCGGTAATTTAGTTTATGTACTCCCTGTCCACTCCTGCATGACAGTTGACTTAATGCAGGCATACTTAGAGGTACGCTCGGGGAAGACAATTTCGGCTCGTTATAAAACGTATTTGGCGGAGTGAGTTAAAATTTTTCTAATAGTCTGCTCAACGCACAGACTCTGAATAAGCAAAAATAGTCTGAGTATGTCAGACAAGTTTCACAGTTTTTTCCCTTTGAAACAGGCTGCTATTTCCAACCAATGAAACCAACCTTTACGACGCACAGACTCTGTGTAACTCTGCGTTTACCTCTGGGAACTCTGTGTTTAAAAATAGTAACGGTGATTAAAGTCAAACTCAGGTCATCACATTCTTGGTCTGTTTTTGCCATTTGGGAAGTTGCTAAAATACTCTACCCAATCATTCTATTAACCATTAATGCCGTTAACCCGAATTATTCACGAAAGTTAATAATTTAAATTTTATACTATTGAAAATATATGATATAGCTAAATACTACACTTACTCAAATTTGGGTGTGGTAAAAATGCTGCAAAATTTCCATGCTAGCTTCGTTGAAGATGAAAAAGTCATGCTCAGGGTACTAAGGTACCCTTCCGCAGATTTTCCACCTTCGCCTTGCTACCAAGAAAATTTCTTGGTGAATAATCCAGGTTAAGCCAATATTTCCGTATTTTGGGCAAAAATAATCCATTCATCTAATATTTCTACTTTGAGCGACCAAAAAATTATTTTCTCGATGGTTGGGGTTAGTAAAATTCACAAACCTAACCGCACAGTATTAAAAGATATCTACCTTTCTTTCTTTTACGGAGCCAAAATTGGTGTTCTCGGTTTAAACGGAGCCGGCAAATCAACCCTGCTTAGACTCATAGCCGGAGAGGACAAAGATTATCTCGGTAATATATCTTTCCAGAAAGATATCACATTCGGATACTTACCTCAGGAACCCGAGTTAGACCCTGAGAAAACCGTTCTTGATATTGTTCAGGAAGGTGTGGCTGATACGATGAAACTTCTCAAAGATTACGAGGAAGTAAACCTTGCATTCGGTGATCCTGATGCCGATTTCGATGCTCTTATCACAAAGCAGGCCAAACTTCAGGAGAGGATTGATCAAATTGACGCGTGGGATATCGACAGTAAACTTAATCAGGCAATGGATGCCCTGCGTTGCCCTCCCGGCGATACCTCAATCAAAGTACTTTCGGGTGGTGAAAAACGCCGTGTTGCTTTGTGCCGTTTGCTACTAAAAAAACCGGACGTTCTTTTATTAGACGAGCCTACAAACCATTTGGATGCCGAATCGGTAGGTTGGTTAGAACAACACCTTGCAAGGTACGAAGGTACCGTAATTGCCGTAACTCACGATCGCTATTTCCTTGACAATGTGGCCGGGTGGATTCTGGAACTCGATCGTGGCGAGGGAATTCCATTTAAAGGGAATTATACATCCTGGCTGGAGCAGAAATCTGCACGATTGGCTCAGGAAGAAAAAACTGAATCTCAACGCCAAAAATCATTGAAACGTGAGCTTGAATGGATTCAGAAAAATCCAAAAGGACGTCAGGCCAAGAGTAAGGCAAGGATTACATCTTATGAAAAGTTACTTGCCGAACAGCAGGAAAAGCGAAATGAGGAAATGGAAATCATCATCCCTGCAGGTCCGCGTCTTGGCGACAAGGTAATCATTGCTCAAAACCTCAAAAAAGGATTTGATGAAAAGTTATTATTCGACAACCTGGAATTCAGTTTACCTCCGGGTGGTATCGTTGGGGTTATTGGTCCGAATGGTGCCGGTAAATCCACCCTATTCAAAATGATAATTGGTGAGGAGACGCCGGATTCAGGAATACTTGAATTGGGTGAAACCGTTAAACTGGGTTATATAGATCAAAACAGACCGCTCGATCCTGCAAAATCAATATGGGAAGAGATTTCAGGTGGTCAGGATATTATCAAACTAGGTAACAGAGAAGTTAATTCCCGTGCTTATGTAGCTCGCTTTAACTTTAGCGGATCTGATCAGCAGAAGAAAGTTACCGAGCTTTCAGGTGGAGAAAGAAATCGTGTCCACATGGCAAAAATGCTCAAAGAAGGCGCAAACGTTTTATTACTCGATGAGCCGACAAACGACTTAGATGTTAATACGCTCAGAGCTTTAGAAGAAGCCTTATTAGAGTTTGCCGGATGTGCGGTAATCATCTCCCACGACAGATGGTTCTTGGACCGTATTGCAACTCATATTCTCGCTTTTGAAGGCAATAGTGAAGTGGTATGGTTTGAAGGAAACTATCAGGAATACGAGGAAAATCGCAAAAAACGCCTGGGTATAACCGACGACCAACCAACTCGTATTCAATACAAAAAACTTATGAGGAACTAATAATGGACTTGAATGAAATAGTTTCGAAAATTGACAATCTTGAAGAAAAAACTCCGGCTCAGTGGGGTGTAATGACGGCTCAGCATATGGTTGAGCACCTGATTGATACGCTGTACATTAGTTCACGCCCAACTGATATTGAAGCTTTCAATCCACCTGAAAAACAAGGGGTAATGAAGAAGTTTTTATTCAGTGACAAACCGATGCCTCGCAATTTTAAGAGTCCGGCTATGGACGAAGCTCCAAAACCACTCAAGTACGATTCCTTTGAGAAAGCTGTGGATGTTTTCAAAGATCTGTACGATCAATTCCATACCTACTTTAAAGAAAATCCGGATGCAAAACTTACTAATCCGGCTTTTGGGGATTTAGATTACAACGAGTGGAAACAATTCCACAAAAAACATATCACCCATCATTTTACGCAATTTGGATTGATTGAAGATTAATGAATACCCACCTTCTTACCAATTTGGTTAAAGCCGAGGCTAATCGTCTCGGTTTTGAAGGGTGTGGGATATCAAAAGCCGGCTTTCTTGATGATGAAGCACCTAAACTCGAGCAATGGCTGGCTAACAATATGCATGGTGAAATGAAATGGATGGAAAACCATTTCGACAAACGACTTGACCCAAGAAAATTAGTACCGGGAGCGAAATCTGTTATAAGTGTACTGTTAAGTTACCATCAACCTGAGCTGGCTGAGAAGCACAATGAAAATCAATCCAACCTAAAAATCTCAAAGTATGCTCTCGGTGAAGATTATCATTTTGTGGTAAAGGATAAGCTCTACGAACTCTTTCGTTTTATTGAAGAGCAAGTTGGTGAAATTAATGGTCGTGTTTTTGTTGATTCAGCACCGGTTATGGATAAAGTTTGGGCGGTTAAATCCGGATTGGGTTGGATGGGTAAGCACACCAACGTGCTAAACAGAACGGAGGGCTCCTGGTTCTTCCTGGGTGAAATTATTCTGGATGTTGAATTCGAGTATGATGGCCCCATTACTGATCATTGTGGCACTTGCACCCGCTGCATAGATGCATGCCCTACGGATGCCATTGTACAGCCTTACCTTGTGGACGGTAGTAAATGCATTTCTTTCTTTACAATTGAGTTGAAGGATGAAATCCCAACCGAATACCACGATAAATTGGGAAATTGGATTTTTGGATGTGATATTTGTCAGGATGTATGCCCCTGGAACAGAAAGGCGAAACCCGGATCAGAAAACCGGTTGTTTGCCAGAGAAGACTTTTTAGACAAAGGTCTGGAATATTGGGATGAACTAAACCTTGACGAATTCCGCAAGCTTTTCAAGAAAAACCCGGTCAAACGAACAAAGTTTGAGGGTTTAAAGAGAAATATTAAAGCTGCAAAGAAAAATATTTAAGCTATCTACGTGTTTCACTTCGTGGAAAGCGCATTACCACGAAGTGCCCCGAACGAAGCGATTCCCGCGAAACGACACCTATGAATAGTCGTAAGTCATTATAATTTAATAACGTACAAAATCCCCCTTTGTAAGGGGGCAGAGAGTGGCGCAGCCGCTCGAGGGGGATGGTACTGAAGGTTTTGAGGTTTGGGAAATGGTTATATTGATATGACGTTGCTGCAGGCTTATGTGCCCCGCATTAAAATACGGGGTTATGATATCCGGTATGCCTACGGCGTTTAGGTTTTGGTGGTAGTTATTCTGCTAGCCATGGGTTTAAACCCATGGCTAGCTGTAAGTTATTATTATTTATCAACGTACAAAATCCCCCTTTGTAAGGGGGCAGAGAGTGGCGCAGCCGCTCGAGGGGGATGGTACTGGAGGTTTTGAGGTTTGGGAAATGGTTGTATTGATATGAGTTTGTTGTAGGTTTATGTACCCCGCATTGATCCGAGCGAAGCGATTCCCGTGAAACGCCCCGAGCGTAGCGATTCCCACGAAGTGCCCCGAGCGAAGCGATTCCCGTGAAACGAAATAAGGGGTTATGATATCGGCCATGCCTACGGCATTTGGGTTTTGTATTAAAAAGCGATAGGTAGCCATCATAAATAAACCAACAAACAACAAAG